>CAZKVA010000012.1:0-20269 GCA_964556035.1 uncultured Actinomycetota bacterium | reverse complement strand
ATTTTAGCTAATTTTATTTAAAACCTTTATTCTGTAATACTTTTACAAACACGAAATCTCGTCTAATAAAAATATTACTTGTTTTATTAATAAGGGATCAAGCTTTCCTCCCTTTTTTTTACTGAAACCTCCATCAGGATTCTTATATCTTAAGACAAATTTTACCAGCTTTCCCTTATTAAGATCTCCTATAGCTTCTAGCAAGTATAATGACCGGATTATATAATAAGTAAATTTTATACTGGATTCCCTACCAGGAGATCCGCCAAATCCACCATCCTCTTTTCTAAAAGAATTCAACCATTTTTTGACCTTTCCAGTATCAATGCTTGAAATTGATGAAAGCTCCTTGAGCATAAAAATAGCATAGCTTGTGATCTGCGGATTAGTTCTTTGACCCTTACGGTTAGAAAATGCTCCGTTTCTGTGTTCATTCGATAATATAAATCCTAATAAGCCCTTTTTGTTTATTGAATCTATTTTATTTAATTTTAATAGCGATCTGAATATATAATATGAACATTTCAAAGTTGAGGCTTCATTTTTTTCTATACTGAATCCCCCATCGCTATTCTGGAGTGAGACTAATTTATTTAGTAACTTTTGTTTGTCCTTTTCCGTAAAGTATTTTTTATCCATTTCCCCTGAATTCATATTATTTTATATTTCTTTCTTTTAATGGCTCACGGTTTTATGCGATTTTTAGGATTCTTGTTACTTTATACTTTGAAATTTTGAGTTTTCTGGCAATGCTTTCTTGTTTTAAACCATGCTTATGATATAGATAGGAGACTTGAACCATTAATTTTACTTCATAAGCCATATCTGGCTTCCTTTTAAAATTATTTTTTTTCCAGATCGGTTATTTTCTTAACCTTATCGACAGTTCCGCCAGTTCTTTCAATATCTACCCAGACTTTTAGAAGTTCTTGTGCTGCACTTTTTCCAATTATCAGTGAACCCATTGCCATTACCTGGCAATCATTTGAAAGAATCGATCTCTGAGTTGAGTAAAGGTCATGACATACTGCTGCTCTTATTCCATCAAATTTATTGGCACAGACTGCCATTCCAATACCTGTACCACATATAAGTATCCCCCTATCAAAATTTCCATTCTGGACCTCAAGAGTTACTTCTGCTGCTATATCAGGATAATCAACCGGATCTGGTGTTTTAACACCAAAATCCTTATATTCTATATTTTTATCATCAAGTACTTCTAGCAGTGCATTTTTTAAATCAATAGCATTACTGTCACATCCGATTGCAATTTTCATTACTCCCACCTTTATAAATAGATTTTTATATATTAAATATTAGCCCTAAATTTTCAATCTACTATTATATAATTTATTTATCTAAAAAATTTTTAACCTTTTTTGATATTTTTTCCGGAGTTAATCCATAGTAGTCCAATAGTTCATCATATTTCCCAACAATTGCAAATAAGTCATTAGTGCCTATCATTTCCATTTTAACTGGATTATTCTTAATAAGCACATCTGCAACTGAACTTCCAAGGCCACCTACTATAGAGTGCTCTTCCACAGTTACAACCTTTTTTGTCTTTTCGCTGGATTTTATGACCATATCACTGTCAATAGGCTTTAATGTGTGCATGTTTATAACTTCTGCATTTATTCCAATACTTTCTAATATTTTAGCAGCTTCAAGAGAGTTTGAGACCATGGTAGAATTGGATATTATCGTAACATCTTTTCCTTCCTTTAGCACAACACCTTTGCCGACATCGATTTTGTAATCATCATTATTTATTCTCTTTGCTTTCTGCCTGTGTGCCCTTATGTAGACTGGTCCGTCAATTTCTGGAGCTGCAAATATAGCTTCCCTGTATTCAGGACCATCACAAGGAGAGATTATTGTCATATTTGGAATCACCTTTAGAACGGCCGCATCTTCCAGTGCAGTATGTGTCGGACCTAATGTGCTTACAGAAAATCCACAGTTATTACCAATTATATTTACATTTAGATTAGTCTTACATACATCATCCCTTATCTGTTCAAAGCATCTCATTGTAATAAATGGGACATATGCAGTAATAAAAGGGATCTTGCCGGTTGTAGCCATTCCTGCTGCAGTTCCCATTGAGCTTTGTTCGGCAATACCAAATTCAAAATGCCTTTCAGGAAACTTCTGCCTGAATGGATCTCCTGATGCACCTTTAGACGAATCACAGGAAATAAATGTTATTTTTTTATTTTTCTCTCCAAGATCAACCAATGCTGACGCTATTACTTTTCTTGGGTCTTCGTATACATTTTTATCTTCACTTAAATTATTCAACTTTAGCCAACTCCTTCCCTTTTTCAACCTCTACAATATCTATTGCATCATTTATTTTTGCTGGCTCACAGCTCCAGTGGTGAAACTCATATTTAGCCTCAGCAAAAGTAAGGCCTTTGCATTTAACAGTATCGGCTACTATACATGACGGTTTACCCTTTTTAAAAGGTAGTTCAGATAATGTTTTATAAATATCACGAAAATCATGCCCGTCAATAGTCTTGACTTCCCACCCGAAGGCAGTAAATTTATCTTCAAAAGTTGAAGAATCCATTATATCTTTTGTCCTCCCGTTGACCTGCATTCCATTTCTATCTACTATCACAGTCAGATTATCAAGTTTATGGTGTGCTGCTGCCATTGCTGCTTCCCATATACTCCCCTCTGCGCTTTCACCATCTCCAAGCATTGTAAAGACTCTATAGTCTTTTCCGTCAAGCTTTGCCGACAGTGCTATTCCATTGGCTACTGGCAATCCATGACCAAGAGAGCCTGTTGGAAATTCTACGCCTGGAAGCACCTTCTCATTAGGATGCATCTGTACTTTTGTATCTAAAGTATTATAGGTCCATAAAATGTCCTGGTTAAAATAGCCCTGGTCAGCAAGCACTGTATAAAGCGCAAGACATTTATGACCTGCTGATAGGATAAACCTGTCCCTATCTTCCCATTTCGGTTTCCTGGGATCATGCTTTAATATTTTATTATAAAGAACAGTCATAATATCAAGTGCTGAAAAAGCACCTCCTATATGGCCCTCTCCATTTTTCATCATCTTCAGGATATTTACCCTTGAATTATATGATTTTTCTACTAATTCTTTAATTGCCTGGTTATTAAGTTTACCCATTAACATTCCCCTGACATTTATTTTTTAAATAATAATCATGCTATCTTTCCCAATATACTAAAAAAGAGAAATAGGATTATACCGATTCATGGTCAATACTTAGGTATTTTAATCCGATCCGGAATTTACTTCCCGCAGCATTTCTTATATTTCTTTCCACTACCGCACGGGCAGGGTTCATTTCTTCCCACTTTGGAAGATTCTGCCTGTACCGGCTGCCCTTTCTCTGGTGAAGGTTCAGATGGCCCGCTGGTTGAAACATTCCTCAGTTGCTGATCATGCCTCTGCTGCTCTGCAGACACTATACGTGCATTAAATAAAAGCTTTACAGTATCAAATTTTATTTCATTAATAAGCTGTTTAAATAGGTTAAAAGCCTCATGCTTGTATTCTACAAGCGGATCCTTCTGAGCGATCGCCCTGAGTCCGATGCCTTCTTTCAGGTAATCCATCTCAAGTAGATGCCCTCTCCACATATTATCTATCACATTTAGCATGACCATCTTTTCAAGTTTTCTGATAACCTCCGGTGAATACTCTTCCTCTCTATACCCATAAAGCTGTACCCCCCTCGAAACCAGTTCTGCCTTTAGCTTTTTAGTGTCCCATTTTTCTTCTATTATCCTGTCCCGGTCAAGGATGTCTGAAATACTATCCTTTTTAAATATAGCTCCAAGGAAAGTCTCAAGTCCTTCAAGATCCCACTTTTCCGGATATTCCCTGTCGCTTATATGAAAACTCACACTGGCCCCTACTACATCTTCAAGCATCTTAAGTGCTACTTCCTTAAGATCTTCCTGTCCCAGGATACTCTTCCTGCGGGTATAGATTACTTCCCTCTGCTTGTTCATAACATCATCATATTCAAGCACATGCTTTCTTACCTCGAAGTTCCTTCCCTCTACCTGCCGCTGGGCGCCCTCTATCGATCTGTTTATAATCGGGTGCTGAATGGGCATATCCTCAGGAAATTTGAAGGCATCCATAACTGAGTATATCCTGTCGGAACCGAATAACCTTAAAAGTTCGTCCTCTGTGCTGAGATAAAACTGGCTGGAACCTGCATCGCCCTGTCTTCCGCTCCTGCCTCTGAGCTGATTGTCTATTCTCCTGGACTCATGCCTCTCGGTGCCAAGCACATGAAGCCCTCCGAGCCCTACGACTCCTTCTCCCAGCACTATATCGGTACCCCTGCCGGCCATATTGGTTGCAATGGTAACCGTAGCATTCTGGCCAGCTTCAGCAATTATCTCAGCTTCCCTTTCATGATATTTTGCATTAAGCACCTGATGGGGTACACCCCTTCTCTTAAGCATTCCGGAAAGCCTCTCTGACCGTTCGATCGATATTGTACCTACAAGAATCGGCTGACCCTTCCCGTGTCTTTCTATTATATCCTCGACTACTCTTTCATATTTTATATTCTCATTTTTATAAATAAGGTCCGGCATATCATCCCTTATCATAGGCATATTTGTTGGGATCACCACAGTCTCCAGATCATATATATGCCTGAATTCACCTGCCTCGGTGATGGCGGTTCCTGTCATGCCTGCAAGTTTCTCATACATCCTGAAGTAATTCTGAATGGTTATAGTGGCAAGCGTCTGGTTCTCATCCCTTATCTTTACACTCTCTTTGGCTTCTATGGCCTGGTGCAGACCCTCGCTATACCTCCTGCCGGGCATAAGCCTTCCCGTAAACTCATCGACTATCAGTATCTCGCCGTCCTTTAACATATAATCCACGTCCCTCTTAAAGAGGCTCTGTGCCTTAAGCGATTGGTTGAGCGCATGGATATAACGAAAATTCTGGGGACTGTAAAGATTGTCAAGACCGGTTATCTTCTCAACTTTTTCAACACCTGATTCAGTTATGGCCACGGTCCTTGCCTTCTCATCTATCTCATAATCTTCTTCATTTGTAAGTCTTGGGACTATCCGGGCAAACTTCTGGTACATCTCGGTGTTTCCCTGGGCCACACCTGATATGATAAGGGGAGTTCTTGCCTCATCTATTAGTATGCTATCCACCTCATCTATTATTGCAAAGGGGTGTCCGTTCTGGACCATATCTTCACTACTTAATACCATATTATCCCTTAGATAATCAAAGCCGAATTCATTATTGGTGCCGTGGATCACATCGCACAAATACTGCTGTTTTTTATCAGATTTCGTCATATCATGCTGAAGGAGCCCGACCTTTAATCCCAGGAAATTATATACAGGTCCCATCCATTCACTGTCCCTTTTTGCAAGATAGTCATTTACAGTCACAAGATGTGTGGATTTTCCTGTAAAGGAATTAAGGTATACCGGGAGCGTTGCCACAAGCGTCTTTCCCTCGCCTGTCTTCATCTCCGCGATCTTTCCCTCAAAAAGAACTGCTCCGCCCATTATCTGGATATCAAAATGCCTCATCCCTATAATTCTTTTTGCTGCTTCCCTCACTACCGCATATGCCTCTGACATAAGTGCTGTAAGTTCCTGGCCATTATCATATTTTTGCCTCAGTGCAGCCGTCTTCGCCGCCAGATCGTCATCAGAGAGTTTACTGATCTCTTCCTCTAAATTGTTTACAGTTGTTATAAGGGAATCGTATTTCTTAAGGTTTTTGCCCTCGCCGGCTTTTAATATCTTTGCTAATTTTGAAAACATTTATCTAAAAACTCCAGACTTAATAATATTATTATATTGTAGGCTCGATAAGGCCATAGTTCAGATCCTTTCGCCTGTAGACTACTGCTGTCCTATCAGTCTCTGAATTAATAAAGACAAAGAAATCATGACCGAGCATCTCCATCTGCATAACTGCTTCTTCAGGAGAAGTAGGCTTTAACATGAAAGTCTTGATCTTTACTATTGACTTACTTATCTCTTCTTCTATATCTTCCAAACCAGCTGAACCGAACTTCCCAATATCTGAAGCAGTTATGTCCGGGGCATTGTGGTTCTTCCTTCCCTTCCTGCTCAGTTTTCCCCTGTATTTCTTTATCTGTCTTTCCAGTTTGCTGCTGACCTTATCGATCGCTGCAAAGACATCCGTACCGGTATCTGTCACCCTGATGACAGCTCCGGATATAAATGCAGTTACCTCTACCCTGTTATTTTCGGTGATCCGGGGATTCTTCTCCAATACAAACTTGACTTCAGTCTTGGTCGCCCTATCCAATAGCTTTTCGATCTTAGTCCTGATCTTCTTTTCCGAATAGTCCTTGATCTTCTCATTGAGCTCAAAGTTCCTTGCTTTTACGATGTACTCCATGGACAACCTCCTTGCTTTTTTATTAAATAATATTTTACAGGTCTCCTTGATATTTATAAATACAGTCTTTACCAATACATAAAAGGTAAGTGATCTACAATACTTTTACATTTTTTGCAAAATATCCCCGTTCATCGGTTGCGAGGTCAAATTCCACTTTTTGCCCGCTGGCAAGCATCTTAAAACCGTCTGATTGGATCGATGAATAATTAACAAAGACCTCTGCTTCACCATGAAGTGTCTCTGTGCATATGATAAACCCGAATCCTTTTTCCGCGCTAAACCATTTCACTATTCCGTCTGATCTGTCCAATCTATGCTCCTCTTGCCAAAGTCAATAAAAACACTTTTCTTGCCCCGCCCCGGCGGACTATTCTGCATATCTCTTTAAGGGTACTACCTGTTGTCCAGACATCATCCAGTATAAGGATATTCTTATCCCTGTATGCCAGGCAATTCTTTAGCTTAAAGGCATCCAATATGTTGATCCTCCTGGCACCCAGATCAAGTCCGCTCTGCCTGCGTGTATCCCTTATCTTTATTATATTACCTTTGAATGGAATTTTAACTATTTTTGAAAATATTTTTGCAAGTTTTTTTGTATGCTCCCCGGGTACCGTTTCTATATAGTCTATGGATTCATGGGTAAAGTATCTCCTGTAAGTCTTATGTAGAAATCCTGCCAGCACATCATCTAGTCCATATATTTTACTGTATTTAAATTTCTTTATTATCCTTTTCATATTTCCAGAATAAAAGGTATATGAACGGTGACGTGTAAAATTAAGACCGGGCGCCTTGCATGAACTGCATATACCTTCCCGGGTACCTGGTGAAGGGAAAGGTACTCCGCAATACCGGCAACATTTATTAATGTCTATCGGAAGTATCTCGTTTGAGCAGCTTGAACAAAGAAACTGCTGGCAATCCTTTCCACATGCTGCGCATATGGCCGGGTGGACCATACCTTTAAGAAAACTGGTTATGCCTTGTTCCGGCATATTTATACTACTATTCTCCCTCTGTGTTTTTTCTGTCAATATCTATTATTTCATCTGTCATTATTTTAACTGAAGGATGGATCTTGATCCCGTCCTTGATAACACTTCTTGATCCTATTACTGCCTTTTCAAGGACCGAAGCCTTGTCCTTTATCTCTGCAGCGTATCCTGTGATCGCACCGATAAGCGATGCATCTTTTCCCACATATCCACTGCCCCACTTTATCCCGCGGTAAAGAATAGCACGTTCATCAACGGTAGTGTTATTTCCGAGGATTATCGGTCCATAAAGTTTGGCTCCCTTTTTTATTGTACAATCATCACCTATGCATACGGGCGGTATTATGATCACATCTTCCTGTATCTTACAATTCCTGCCTATCCATACGCCATCCTTTATCATCTTTCCGGGTATATCTACTTTTACCTTTCCTTCAAGGGAATCAAAATTACCCTGCTGGTATTCATCCAGGCTTCCCACATCATTCCAGTACCTATTATGCTTATAGCCATAATATGGAATGTCTTTTTCCAGAAGGTCGGGAAAAAGGTTTTTCCCAAAATCATAGAACTGTCCCCTGGAGGGCATATATTCGAAAATATCCGGTTCAAAGAAATAAATGCCGCTATTTGCAAGATTAGATTTGGCCTCACCGCTTAATGGCTTTTCCTGAAATCCCTTTATCCTTTTTTCATCATCAAGGATGACCACGCCGAACTGGGTAGTATCCTCTACTTCGGTAAGGACCAATGTCGCCTTACCTTTCTTTTCTTTGTGAAAATCATAGGCATTTGAAAGATTTATATCAGTCAGCGCATCACCTGAGATCACAAGGAAAGTCTGTCCCTGAAAAAAGTCTTCCACTTTCTTGACTCCTCCTGCCGTACCCAGAAGTTCTTCTTCAAAAGAATAGACTATGTTCACTCCCCATTTTGAGCCATCGCCAAAATGGTTTTTTATCTCATCAGGAAAATAATGGAGATTGCATACAATATCCCTAAACCCATGTTCTGCCAGGAGCCTTATTATGTGCTCCATGACAGGTCTATTGACTATTGGTGCCATAGGTTTGGAGATAAGATCGGTAAGCGGCCTCAGTCTGGTACCCAGTCCAGCTGCCAGTACCATTGCTTTTTTACTGCTCATAGTATTTCTCCTTAAACTGCCAGGGGCCTGTCTAATAATTGGATCCTGGTTTTTTGAACAGACTCCTAGATACTATCAAATATCTTTTTAATGTTTTTGTCAAATGGTGGATATATTACTTCAGCTTCCGTTATTATTCCTGTAATATTGTCTGCAGGAGCCACATCAAAAGCCGGGTTTCTGACCTGCATATATTCAGGTATTATTGCTTTTCCGAGTACTTCCCTTACTTCCTTTTCATTCCGCTCTTCTATAGGTATCAGTCTTCCATCTGCCGTATTTATATCAATAGTCGACAGAGGGGCCACAATATAGAAAGGGATACCATAATTTTTAGCAAGTATCGAGAGGTAAAGGGTCCCTATCTTATTGGCACTGTCGCCATTAGCGGCTATTCTATCTGCCCCGACGACCACTGCATCAACTTCTCCTTTTGACATGAAATATCCTGCCATATTGTCTGTGATTATAAAGAAAGGTATTTTCTCCTGATGAAGTTCCCATGCCGTAAGTCTTGCGCCCTGCAGGAAAGGCCTTGTCTCATCAACGATAACATTTTCGATCCTCCCGACTTTATGCAGGCTCCTTATTACAGCAAGCGCCGTTCCGTAGCCTGAAGTTGCAAGAGCGCCTGCATTGCAGTGGGTAAGTACCCTTAGTCCTGGTCTGGCCCCTTCAAATACCTTTAGCCCATTATCTCCAAGCTTGTAGTTTATCTTAAGATCATCATCCTCTATTTTCTCTGCTTCCTCTACGATCCTCTCTGTGATCGCACGGCTATCAAGTCCGCCTGCCCCGCTTATTAGTTTCTTCATCCTGTCCAGGGCCCAGAAAAGATTTACTGCTGTTGGTCTTGTCTTTGAAAGGTAGTCGATACTCTTATGTAAATGTCCTATGAATGCATCCTTGCCACTTCCACCGAAGCTGAGTGCAGCAATCGCAATACCATAAGCTGCAGTTACCCCTATTGCAGGAGCACCCCTGACAACCATCTCCACGATCGCCTCGCCTATGTCCTCAATGCTTTCGCATTCAAAATACACCTCTTCAAATGGCAACTTCCTCTGGTCTATAAGCTTTAAGACGGGTCTTTCCCATGTCATGGTGCAGACCCTGGAATCACCAGAGTATTTGCTCAGGTCCCTATCTTCCATCTTATGTTCCCATTTCCCAGGATCTTAGATATTCTTCTTGTTCAGGGGTAAGACTATCGATCTTTACTCCCATGCTTTCAAGCTTAAGCCTTGCAATTTCCTTGTCTATATCTTCAGGTACCACATATACTTTTTTCTCCAGTTTTGAGCTGTTCTCATAAATATATTTTGCACTTAGCGCCTGATTGGCAAAGCTCATATCCATAACACTTGCCGGATGACCCTCTGCGGCGCCCAGGTTAACGAGCCTTCCTTCGGCAAGCAAATATATCTTCCTTCCGTCATTCATGAGGTATTCCTCAACAAATGGCCTTACTTCCCTTTTGGACCTGCTGTTCTCCCCTAAGTAACCAAGGTCTATCTCTGCATCAAAATGTCCGGAGTTTGCAACAATGGACATGTCTTTGCAGTTTGCCAGTATCTCTGGACCTATGACATTTTTATTTCCTGTTACTGAAAGAAATATATCGCCGACTTTTGCTGCCTGGACATTTGTCATGACTTCAAATCCGTCTAGCTTTGCCTCTATTGCCTTAAGCGGATCTACTTCAAGGACTATTACTGATGCTCCCATGCCGCTGGCCCTCATGGCTACTCCTCTTCCACACCAGCCATATCCTACCACTACAAATCTCTTGCCGGCAAGAAGGATATTTGTGGCCCTTAAGATCCCGTCCATTGTGCTCTGGCCCGTACCATAGCGATTATCAAAGAAATGCTTTGTCTTTGCATCATTTACGGCTACTATTGGATACTCCAACACTTTTTTCTGTTCCATGCTCTTAAGCCTTATCACTCCCGTTGTCGTCTCTTCTGTTCCGCCATAGACTCCTTCTATGAGGTCCTTTCTCTTGCTGTGTATGATAGATATTACATCGGCCCCATCATCCATTGTTATCTGCGGTCCGGTTTTTAATGCACTATCTATATGTGAATAATATGTATCATTGTCCTCACCTTTTATAGCAAATACGCTTATTCCATAGTCCTTTACAAGCGATGCTGCAACTTCGTCCTGGGTCGAAAGAGGATTCGATGCACATAGTACCGCATTGGCCCCTCCCTCTTTAAGCGTTATCATGAGATTTGCTGTCTCGGATGTCACATGTAGACATGAACATATATTTACACCTTTAAGGGGTTTGTTTGTAGAAAAATCTTTCTTTATACCCCTGAGTACCGGCATCTCCCTTTCGGCCCACTCGATCTTATTCTTACCTTGCTTTGCAAGTCCTGTATCTTTTACATCATAATCCATGTTTTATGCCTTTCCTTATTTAATATCTATTATTTTTATATAAAATTCCTTAATATTTCCAATTAATTAGACTCCAAATCTTCCTTTTTTGTTTATATTATTTTAAACCCCAAAAAATATGGCCACAGCCTCATCTTTGGGAGCCTGTCCGAGAATTGGGCTCAGACTCCTGGTCAAGTTTTGCAAGCTCCGCCTTAAGAGACTCGATCTTTACAACAGGTGTTGGGTCGACCCCTGTAATTAGTGCCAGATATACTGAAGCTATATCACCCAGATACATGGCTGAAAGCGCCTTTGCAAGCTTTGAGCGGCCTTCTACCGGGATCTCGACTATCTCCGCAACATTTGACTTGATCTGTCCCAGTGTCACCTCAATACGAGTCTTCATCTTCGGGTGGGCCTCCGGGTCCCTGAAAGCTATCAGGATAAAACTACCGGTAATACCTGCAAGTCTCTCCCAGCCAACGGTCTCATTATGATTAAGTTCCGGGAAATTATTCCACCAGCATGGAGTCTTGCTGTTTTCATTTATCTCGCATTTCAATCTATAAGAAAGCGCCGAATAGATCCCTTCTGTACCATAGATTATTGGCAGCCTGTCCCCTATCCTGGCTGCCAGCTGCTTTGCCGGATTAGCGGTAGTCAAGGTCTTCCTGTTGTAAATGGGAGCTTTTTCTTTTATAAGGTCAAGCGCTTCTTCCACATCACTTTCATCTATATCAATAAGGCCCAGGGTGCCCATTGCTAGATATACCGGAAAGAAAAGATATCCTATCGCCCCTCTCGGCTGCAGGCCTGAAGGTATATTCAGTGTCGAATAACCGGATTTTTCGGCAAGATCTTTTAACTTTCCGCCTGAACATTCTATGAGAATATAGGCATCACGCCCGATTGCCTGATTGAGCGCCGAAATAGTCTCCTCGGTATTCCCGGAATAACTTACAGCCACTACGAGCCACCCCTTGCCTATAAAAGCAGGAAGATCATAGCCCTTTACTACTTCGACCGGGACTTTTATTTCATCTACCACCAGTGTCTTTATTATATCTGCTGAAAAACCCGAGCCTCCCATACCGAGGATAGCTACTCCCTTAAACTCACTTGAACTTAATTTCGAAAGGTCCGCTTTTTTAGCTATATTTTGCGCCTCTATGAGCTGCTCATAGAAATCTTCTTCGGCCTTTAGCATGCCGGCCGGATCGAGTTCCTGTATTTTTTTTAGATCATCAAGATTGTTCATCGTCCCCCTTTTATTCTGGATCACATTTTATGTTTTATAATATTCTTAAAATTAAAGATTCTTCTTTAGGAGCCTGTCCGGGAACTTCGATCTTGGCTTTTAACCTTTTATTCCGTCCATTATCTTCTTTCCAAGTCCCTGGAGATGTTCAGATCTTTCACTGCTCTGCCCCTCGCTGTATATTCTTACTACCGCTTCCGTACCAGAAGGCCTTATCATCACCCAATTGTTTTCATCAAGAGGATACTTGTACCCGTCGATCGTAATAGCTTCTCCTGCTCCTGCGTCTTTCAGGATCTCCGGGGTACCAGTCTCAAGCATTGAGACAAGCTTCTCCTTCTGCTGCATTGTTATCTCATAATCAGTCCTCTGGAAATCGAAATACCCGAACTCTCCATAGATATCTGCAAGTATCTGGTTTGGGGTTTTTTTCTCACGGCATATTATCTCAAGCAGCCTCAGTCCCATTATCATACCATCGCGTTCAGGGATATTTCCATATGACCAGAGGCCGCCGCTTTCCTCTCCGCCCATTATTACTCCACCCTCAAGTATCTTTTCCCCTATATATTTAAACCCTACAGGAGTTATTTCAAGCTCCAGGCCGAATTTGGCGCAGATGCGGTCTATTATCGAAGACGTGGTCACAGTCTTTATTACCCTTCCTTTTAATTTCCTGCGCTTTGCAAGATCACGGAGGACCATTGCGAAGATGTGGTGGGAACTTATATAATTACCATCTTCCCCCAATGCCCCTATCCGGTCGGCATCACCATCAAGGCAGATCCCGAACTGGCATTTATTCTCCTTGAGCGCTTCTACCGCCTCATTAAGATTATCCCCTATAGGTTCGGGGTTTAGATTTCCAAAACCGGGATTTAACTCAGCATGTATCTCTACTATATTTTTGGCCTCAAATCTTGATAATATCCTCCTGAAGATCTCCTGGCTTGCACCGTACATGGGTTCGAAAAGAAGCTTGAGGTCAAAACCTTTAAGGGTGTCTGCATCTACCTGCCCCAGAACATGGTCTATATATTCATCGGTGAAGCTTTCTTTGATTATATTGCCGGGGACAGCTTCTATGTATTCTGCCGGGATCCCGGATCTTCCATAAGATGAATTGACCTTTTCGACTTCAGTTTCAACATCATCTATTATATCCATTGTGGCCGAACCGCCAAAAGGAGCCTTTATCTTGTATCCATTATAATGATATGGATTGTGGCTCGCAGTTATCATTATGCCAAGATCGGCTTTTCTATTTACTACGGCTGTAGATAAAGTCGGTGTGGGAGTTATATCAGTTGAGAGAAGTACCTTTATATCATTTGCACCAAAGACCTCTGCGGTGGTACGTGCAAAATGGTCCGACATAAACCTTGTATCATAACCAATTGCCACCAGCGGTTTCCTGCCCGCTACCACTTTTTTAAGATAATTACAGACTCCGAGTGTCACTATCCTTACCCTCTCCATTGTGAAGTCATCGGATATTATGCCTCTCCAGCCATCCGTTCCAAATTTTATTTTTTTAACTTCCATAAATATTGTACCTTTTTTCCTATCGGATTTTTCAAATCATATAAAATACACTTAAATCCAGCTTTTAGCAAATTATGCGCCACCTTGCCTTTATACAAATAAAATGAGGCATATGCATCATTTTCTTTTATAGCCGTCATGCATTATTCTTCAGATAGTCATAATCAGCTTTTACCATTATATCTACAAGTTTTGCAAAGTTGACCTTTGGTTTCCATCCGAGCACTTTCTCTGCCTTGCTGCTGTCTCCCACAAGCAGGTCCACTTCTGCAGGTCTTAAGAATTGGGGGTCTATCTTCACATATTTTTCCCAGTCAAGATCCAGGCACTTAAATGTAGTCTCCACCCATTCCTTTACTGTATGGGTCTCGCCGGTACTGATAACAAAATCATCTGCCTTGTCCTGCTGCAGCATCAACCACATCGCCTCAACATAGTCTTTGGCATATCCCCAGTCTCTTTTTGAGTCCAGATTCCCAAGATAAAGCACATCGGTAAGGCCCTGTTTTATCATTGCTGCATGATATGTAATTTTCTTGGTGACAAATTCAAGACCCCTCCTTGGTGACTCATGGTTAAAGAGTATTCCGCTTGAACAGTTCATATCATAGCTTTCCCTGTAGTTTACGGTCATATAGTGCCCATAAGCTTTTGCTACCCCATAAGGACTTCTCGGATAAAACGGTGTAGTCTCCTTCTGGGGGACTTCCCTTACCTTTCCAAACATCTCAGAACTTGAAGCCTGGTAAAATTTAATATTCTTGTCCATATGCCTTATGGCCTCAAGTACCCTGGTCACTCCGATCCCGGTAAATTCACCGGTAAGTACCGGTTGTTTCCAGGAAGTGGGAACAAAAGACATCGCACCAAGATTATATATCTCATCGGGCCTGGATTCCTTGACTGCATCTATTATGGAAAGCTGGTCAAGAAGGTCAGCCTGGACGAATTTTAGCTTGTCCCTTATATGTTCGATCCTGCTGAAATTCTCTACCGAGGACCGTCTTACCATCCCATAGACTTCATATCCCTTTTCCAATAAAAAATCTGCCAGATAAGATCCGTCCTGTCCCGTTATTCCTGTTATGAGAGCTCTCAAAATATCCCCCTTGCTTGATATTTTTAATCATTGATCACATTTATTATAGTTTATATCTTAAAACTTTATCTCGTCTTCTTCTATGTTTGAATTGATGTTTATCTTTATTCCACCGTTAAGGATATTACCTTTTGCTATCTTTGTATTATCTCCTATAACCGAGACACCGTCTATTCTGACATTATCTCCTATTTCGACATTATGGGAGATTATGGAATCTTTGATATGGCAATCCTTTCCTATCCGGCAATTATCAAATATTACTGCGCCTGCTACTGTAGAGCCGCTATCTATGCGGCAATTATTCCCTATCACCGAAAGAGGCATTACTCGTGCACCCGGTTCGATAACTGTGCCATTCCCGATCAATACAGGTCCGGACTTGAAGCTTTCTGGCTGGTATTTAACATTTTTACCAAGATAGATCTCATCGGCCAGCTCCGGGTAGGGATAATCATATTTTATCTTCCCAAGCGCTATATCGTGATGGGCGGCAAGATACTTCTCCGGGGTTCCCACATCAAGCCAATATGAATTTGAGACATAACCATATATCTTATAGTTTTTTTTAAGGGCTGTGGGAAAGAGTCCCCTTTCAAATGAATATTTCTCGCCAGCAGGGGCGAGCTCAAGAAGATGAGGCTCTATTATATAGGTTCCAGCATTTATTAGATTTGTGACTATCTGGTCACTACTTGGTTTTTCCAGGAATTCTTTTACCATTCCATCATCCTCTGTCGGTACTAGACCATAAGCAGTAGGATCCTCTACAGATGTTAGGGAGATGGTTATATCTGCCCCTTTCTCCTTATGGAATCTTTTCATATCCGTGAGGTCAAGTGATGTAAGGATATCTCCATTGAAGACCATAAAAGACTTCCCGTCCAAATAGCTTTCCACATTTTTTACCGCGCCGCAAGTACCCAGCGGACTGTCTTCTGTAATATAGTTTAGATCAAGCCCAAAGTCTTTCCCATCCCCAAAATAATCCTTAAATATTTTAGGAAGATAACAGGTTGAAAATATGATATCTGTAAGTCCATGGGACTTTAGCCACATCAGGAAGCTGTACATGAAGGGCCTGTTCATAAGAGGCAGCATCGGTTTTGGATTTAGCCGGGTCACTGGCCTGAGCCTGGTCCCCTGACCGCCTACGAGAATTACCGCTTTCATATTTTCTTCCTTTCAAATTCTATCTATACTGCTCATATATAATGTCTATACCGGTTTTACCGGTCATTTTTTTTAAGAGCCTGTAAATAGTAAGATCATAATCTTATTATCAACATGTTTTTTTTACTGACTGGTCCGTGATTTTTTTGCGCCACCAGTCAAGCGCGTCACCAAGAGACTGCTCAAGTGAATATATTACTTTCCAATCTGTATCTGATAGGAGCCTGCTATTATCTCCAAAAATCGTCCCTATATCGATCGGCCTGAACTTATCATTGTCCCTTTTGACCTTTATGCCACTTATTTTACTAAGAGAAAGTAGTATCTCCAATAATTTTGAGATCTTGACCGGTTTTCCCGAACAGACATTATATACCTGGCCGGGCTTCCCCTCGTTCATTATATGCCAGTATGCCCGGGTAACATCCCTGACATCCAGAAAGTCCCTACTCGAATCCAGGTTTCCCACCAGTATTTCAGGCTCCTGCTCTCCAGCCTCGATGAGGGCTATCTGCCGTGCAAAATCAGAACACACAAAGCCTTCAGACTGTCCCGGCCCCATATGATTAAATGACCTGCTGACCATTATATTTAAATTATATGCCTTGTGATACACCATAGAGATAAAATCCATTGCGGATTTACTTACAGCATAGGGATTATTGGGATGGATCTTGTCTGTTTCTTTTATTGCCCTTCCATCTTCGATCTCTCCATACTCTTCTGCCGTGCAGACGATAAGGATCCACGCATCAGGAACAGCCGATCTCACGCTATCGAGTAGATTTATTCCTCCCAGTACATTAATGCTAAAAGTGCCTATGGGATCTTTCCAGGAACGGCTCACAGAACTTTGAGCAGCAAGATGATATATCTGCTGAGGTTTAAAATCAGATATTATCTTTTCAACTTTGCTGCGGTCCAGGAGGTCGGCTTTCTCCTCTATCAGTTTAGAATCTCCTATTGCCAGATCACCAGCGCTACAATTAAGATCCAGTCCTAAGAATTCATGTTTGCCCTTACCTGCAAGAAATTCTATAAGATGTTTCCCTGCAAATCCTGAAAGACCGGTTATCAATATCCTCAAATCAGATTTTCTCCTAAATCTTCTTTTTAAACTATTTTAATATAAATCCCTATTATAAAAAACAAAATCCAGATTAAAAGTAAAAAGACTAAAAATTTTCACCTTTTTACCATGCTCTTTATTGCAGCTATTAAAAATCTAAGGCCCAGGATCATGAGAAGCAGCGGCATAAGCAGTATTTTAATGCTCCCCTTATAGTTCTTCCAGAAAAAATAAAAAACACTTTTCTGCATCCTGTAGCTTGCCCGTATTACCGCCCTGCGGCTGGTCCTGTTCCCGCCGGCATATATTTCTTCTCCTGCCAGTTTATTGCCGGTACCGTAATCTTCGTCATTACTGCGGTTCTGTCTGGTTTCTATTCCATGCATGTTTGGACCCTTACCGTCTTTAGGTGCCAGTTTCCTGCTGCTTCCTCCGACATGATGAAGTATCTCTGAATGAGGCATATAATGAACCTCCCACTCATTTTGCCACATACGGTAGCATATATCGATGTCTTCCACATACATAAAATAATTTTCGTCAAGGAGTCCTGTGTCATTAAGTACGCTTCTCCTTATCATCATGCAAGCACCGGAGACCCAGTCTACGCTAAAGGGCTCGTCCCGGGATACATCGGTCATCATGTATTTCCTGGAGACCGGATTATTGGGGTATATATGGACCAGGACAGAATGTGCGGCAGCGCTGAAAAAAGATGGGAACCTCCTGCAGGAATACTGCACCGATCCATCGCTATTAATTATCTTCGGACCTGCTATCGCCACCCGTGGGTTTTTGTCCATATAGTCTATTAATTTGTCTATTGAATCCTTATAGACCTCGCAGTCACTATTTACAAGGAGGATATATTTTGAATCTGTAGCTTTTATTGCCTGATTGTTTGCCGCCGCAAAGCCGGCATTTTTTTTATTGGATATCAGGATTATTCCGGGATGCTTATCTGCTATAAACCGGTTAGTACCATCAGTGGATGCATTATCCACGACAATAAGATCATATACAGGATCCGGGGGGAAACTATATACTGAATCAATACAGTCCCTTAAGTACTTCATGCTATTAAAAGCTACTATGTTTATGCTTAAGTCTTTGATCCTATCTCCATGGTCCTGTCCGGTCTAAAATCCCGGAATATAAAGTCAGTACATTTTATCCTATTATTTTACCAAAAACCAAAAGATTATTTCACCATTAAAACATTGTTTAAAAACCTCTCACCTCTCAATACCATTATCTTACTCAATATCTACTCGATCTCATTAGACCTTTTTTATGCATTAAAGTCTCCCATTATTCCTGTCCTCTCTAGTCCATCCCATTGTTTGAGCAGTTCCTGTACCTGTATTCCCCTGATCTCGCCTTCATCTTCGATCTGATGCAGATGAGTACATATTTTATTTCTCGAATACCGTTAAATCAAGCAATCTTGAACAGTGGAATACTCTCATTATGAAAATTAAATCTTCTGTGATTTTTAAGATCGTCCTGTAGTCGCCATATATAATATGGCGGTAATCAAACCCAATTTCATCAGCTTCAGGTATTATGCTACACCTCATTGGGAGCTCTCTGAGTGAAGCAATCTGGAATTTTATTTCACCTTTCCATCTATTTGCAGCCTGGGGATTATCACTGTAGATATATTCAAATATAGACCTGATGTCTTCTTCAGCTGTTTTTGTTATTAATACTTTATATTTTTTTGCCACCCTCAAACTCCTCCAGGAATTCCTCCGCAGGTCTAATCTTTTCAGCCTTTATGTCTCTTTCTGCTTCAGATAACAGACTTCCTAGATTGAGGACTTTTAGTTTTTTCTCAAATATTTTAGCATCGATCAATACTGCATCAGGCCTGCCGTTTACCGTTATAATGACCGGCCGGCCAGTCCGATGGATCTGGCTGAATATCTCATTGGTCCTTTTCTTCAGATCGGTTACAGATTTAATATCCTGGGTAATACTAACTGACATTTTATTATATATCCTTTCTGATACTTAATTAAGTATCTATTATGATATATTATATAGTACACTTATTCAAAAGATTTCTAATTTAATTTATTATTTATTCACAGTTAATGGTGAAATCCACTACTCGGTGATTTAATGCTGATGGCTATTGACATGATTGATCACTTTTAAAATTCATTATCTTTAATTTTCTTATCGGTTTTTCAGATGTTTTCATACTATCACCATAGCGTTCCTGATACATTTCCCAAATCCATAAGTAAACAGGTTTCTTCCAGCTCTGACTCTTGTTTGGAATGTTTTTTATAAGACTTTTTGAGTTTAAGCCAAGTTTTTTAGCCATTTGCACAGTTTCTGCATTTAAGCGGCACCTTATTTTGGCCTCTTTCCATTCGTTATTCCTTTTATTTTTACCGGTCATGGTATTTTACAATCAAATTAATTTGTTAATAAGGGCAATAAGATCTCCCGCCACTATTGGACACTTTTAGAACTTCTGAATTGATTAGCATTCATTATTATTCTAGTATAAAACACAAACTATTTATAAATAATATAATGAAATATCCTGATTCTATAATTTACAATATGAATACAACATATTGACATTATAAATTAAATACATATAATTATTTTATGATAATCTATGATAAAAATAAGGCTATAAAACTAAAATATGAACGCGATATCGAAATTGAAGAAATCATAGATATTATCATTAAGAAAAGATATTTAGATATATTGAAGCATCCGAAAAGAGTGGGGCAAAAAATATTTATTCTGGAATATAGAGATTATATACATATTGTACCTTTTATTATTGATAAGGACGACAATATTATTATAAAAACAGTATTTCCCAGCAGGAATTTCCATAAGATTTATAAGGAGAAATTAAAATGAAACATGAATTAGAAACAGATGAAAAGATAATTGAAAAAGAAGCAAGAGAATATAAAAAAGTTTCTGAGCAGGAAAAGAAAAAAATTGAGTCAATTTTAGAAAAGAGTTCTACGAAAAGGGTTGTAACTTTGAGATTGAATAATAATGATCTTGAGCAAATAAAATCCATTGCTAGTACTGAAGGGCTCCCCTATCAGACACTTATATCAAGCGTACTGCATAAATATATTAATGATAGGTTTGTTGATAAAAAAGAAGTAT
>CAZKVA010000011.1:0-20324 GCA_964556035.1 uncultured Actinomycetota bacterium | reverse complement strand
ATGTATATTGGGGGAATTGTACCACTCGTAAGGCAAGGAAGAAGTCACAGGTGCCAGGCCCTTAAAAAATAAATCGAATCGGGCCTTGATATATGCAAAGTTAGGAAATCCGATTATGACTTTCTTTCCCACCCTGAAGGTTTCGTTTATTAAAAATTCCATATTTTTTATTTCTTGAATGATCTGATTAAGAATTACATAATCAAAGGCATTATCAGGGTAATCCCTAAGTCCATTTTCAATATCCCTGTGATACACCGAAAGTCCTTTCTCAACACAACTATAGATATTCTCTTCATTTAACTCCACACCTTCAGCTTTTATCTTTTTTACCTTCGCAAGATTATGCAATAATTCTCCATCGCCACAACCCAGGTCCAGTACTTTTGATCCTTTATTTATAATATCAATTATTATCTTATGATCTGGTTTGATTGTTTTATCTTTCATCTATCACTTCTCTATATATCCTGCTTAAAAAATGTTTTACAAGGTTTGTCTCTTCCCTTATCTCAATTAAAAATGCATCATGGCCATAGCTGGAATCTATCTCACAATAACTAGCGTCCACACTTCCTGCCTTAAGTTTCCTTACTATCCCGACGGACTGATAAGGTGGATATAGCCAGTCTGATTTAAATGATATCACCAGAAATCTTATATTCTCCTCCTTGCTCTTTGCAACCAGGGCATTACTCTCCGATAGATCAAAATAATCTATAGCTTTCGTTATATATAGATAAGAGTTTGCATCAAATCTTTTTACAAAGTCGTCACCTTTATAATGGAGATACCCTTCGACCTCAAAATCCGGATGAAATGAAAAACTATATTTTCCGTTCTTGAGCTTTCTTGAAAACTTCTCTTCCATTGATGAATCACTCATATAAGTTATGTGACCTATCATCCTGGCAAGGGCCAATCCCCTTTTTGGAGAAGCAGATCCATAATAATCTCCATTTTTCCATTCAAGGTCAGACATTATAGCCTGCCTTCCTACTTCATTAAATGCTATCTGCTGTGGAGATTGCTTCAGCCCTGCTGCAACAGGTATGGCTGACCTTACCATGCCTGAATATGAGGCTACCCATTGAAGTACATGCATCCCTCCCATCGAACCACCTGCTACACCCAGTAGCTTCTCTATGCCCAGATGATCTACCAGGTATTTTTGAGCCTTTACCATATCTAAAATAGTGATCATGGGAAAATCAAGCCCGTATGGCTTACCTCTGGCAGGATCCAGTGATGAAGGGCCCGTACTGCCCTTGCATCCGCCAAGGACATTGGAACATATAATATAGTACTTATCAGTATCAAATGCCTTCCCGGGTCCTATCATATTATCCCACCATCCTGGTTTTTTATCCCCCTCATACCAGCCGGCAGCATGAGCATCACCAGAAAGTGCATGGAGTATCAGGACCGCATTATCCTTTTGGGCGTTCAATGTCCCATAGGTCTCATATGCCAGTGTCACCGGACCCAGCTTTGTCCCTGATTCCAGAACTAAATGATCCGGTGGTTCCGCAAATGTAAAATATTTTGTCTCTACAAACCCCAGGCTATCTGGTCCTGACTGAATCAGATAGTCATTTTGTATTTTATCTTTCATTCTCACGCCTTATCCAGAGCCTGTTTTATATCAGAGATTATATCACTAATATCTTCTATACCTACAGAGAGTCTTATGAAATCAGGAGTGACACCAGTAGCTGCCTGCTCCTCGGCGTTTAACTGCTGGTGAGTGGTACTTGACGGATGGATAGCCAATGTTTTGGCATCTCCTATATTTGCAAGATGGGACACCAGCCCAAGGGAGTTTATAAACTTCTTTCCTGCTTCAATCCCACCCTTTATGCCAAAACCTATTATTGCACCTGCGCCTCTCTTTAGATACTTTTTAACTTTTCCACCTTCTTTACTTGAGGGCAATCCTGGATAATTTACCCAATTGACTTTGGGGCTATTTTCAAGGAATTTAGCGACTTCAAGAGCATTTTCTGAATGCCTTACTATTCTTAAGTGCAGGGTTTCCAATCCCTGTAATAATAAGAATGAATTAAATGGTGAAAGGCAGGGTCCTAAATCCCTGAGAAGCTTTACTCGTGCCTTTAGAATATATGCAATATTTCCGACTCCCTTAAATGCCTCTATAAAATCCATTCCGTGATAACTGGGGTCCGGATCAGCTATTAATGGAAATTTACCATTATCCCAGTTGAAATTACCTGAATCCACAATTATGCCGCCCATCGATGTCCCATGGCCGCCAATAAACTTGGTAGCAGAATAAGTTATAATATCTGCTCCGTGATCAAAAGGCTTCAATAGATATGGAGTCGTGGTATTATCTATTATCAGCGGTATATTATTTGAATGTGCGATATCTGCCAGACCTTCAATATCTGTGATATTTAATTTTGGATTCCCGATCGACTCTGCGTATACTGCTTTGGTTTTTTCAGTAATAGCTTTCTTAAAACCATCAAGATCTTCTGAGTCTACAAATTTTACCTTTATCCCAAAACGTTTGAATGTATTTTCAAATAAGGTATAAGTTCCACCATAAAGATTATTTGCCGATACTATCTCGTCGCCATTCTGGGCAATATTTAAAATACCAATTGTCTCGGCTGCCTGACCGCTGGCAACTGCAAGAGCACCCACTCCTCCTTCAAGTTGTGCTATCCTTTTTTCCAGCACATCATTTGTAGGATTCATTATCCTGCTGTATATATTGCCAAATTCTTTTAAACCAAAAAGGTTAGCTGCATGGTCGGTATCCTTGAATGTATATGATGTTGTCTGGTAGATCGGAACCGCTCTTGAATAAGAACTTGTATCAGGTTCATGGCCCCCATGTACTAATATAGTATCATCATTTAATTTTACTTTTGAATTACTCATCTCTTTTTCTCCTTTTTCTATAATACTTATAAATCAAAAATTTCTGTAGATAAATAACGCTCACCGGTATCAGGAAGAATAATCACTATCAATTTATCTTTACTTTCTTTTCTTTTCCCTACCTCTATTGCCGCTTTTACTGCCGCTCCTGAAGATATACCGCTAAAAATACCCTCTTCCCTGGCAAGTATTCTGGCAATATTGGCTGCATCTTCATTTTTTACTTTTATAATCTCGTCTATCAATTCTGCTTTCAGCACTCCCGGAATAAATCCGGCACCAATACCCTGTATCTTATGGGGACCCGGTTTGCCTCCTGATAGAACAGGAGAATCATAGGGCTCCACTGCAATTGCCTTAAAATCCGCTTTTCTCTTTTTTAACACCTCTGCTATACCTGTAATAGTTCCTCCCGTGCCTACTCCACTTATTAGGATATCAATTTTTCCATCGGTATCCTTCCATATCTCTTCTGCAGTAGTTTCCCGGTGAATCTGGGGATTGGAACCATTATTGAATTGCTGCAGCAATATGGAATTTTTAGTACTTTTTTGTATTCTTTCGGCTTCCCTGACTGCACCATTCATCCCTTCCTGTCCGGGAGTAAGGACCAGTTCTGCTCCAAACACCCCTAATAGCTTTCTTCGTTCGATTGACATGGTATCAGGCATTGTGAGGATCAATTTATACCCTTTAACTGCACAAATATAGGCAAGGGCTATTCCGGTATTGCCGCTGGTCGGCTCGATTATACTGGTACCTTTCTTGATCAGTCCTTTATTTTCAGCATCTCTTATCATAGAAAATCCTATCCTGTCTTTGACGCTGGAAAGTGGATTAAAAGATTCTAACTTACCCACCAGTACAGTTTCTAATCCTTTTGATATTTTCTTTAATTCAACCAGTGGCGTGTTTCCGATCAATCCCATAATATCTTTTGCTATTTTCATTTATTTCTCCTTTCATTGATTAATTTAATTGAACTAAAATATTGTGTTTATTATTAGCTTAAGCATAATACTTATCTCTTTTACAGATTTATATGCTATACATCAAGGGCCGGCTTTTTTGTTTACTTCTGTGTTTTTCTACCAATTGCTGTAAGGTTACAGATAGTGACATCCTCACGGCAATAAATTACCGTGCATCCTCATATAAGGAAACTGGTTCCTGCTTCTTTAGTCTTGCTATATATCTTTTTGCTTCATATCCTGATACTTTCTTATCATTTTTGTAGGCTTCCATTCTTAAGTTTAGTAGATAATTATATATAAAGCGTACACAGCCAAAATGCTTTTCAAAAAAAGCCTTTTGCTCCTCTGTTGGATATATTCTGAACTTATATCCAATTTCTATATAATTGTCATCATTTCTGCTTTTCATTTATATATATAGTATATTAAAAATACTATTACTTATAAATACATATCTTTATTATTTACTATGCAGATAGTCCTTTATCCAAACACTCTCATCCGGGATTTAAAAAACCTTAAGGATTCTCGCTTTAGTTCCTAAAAAAAATTAAGATAAAAAAGTATCGTAGAAACCATTTCTTGGGAGCCTGTTCGAAAATTGGATCTTGGCTTTATCGCTTCTTTCTCAAGCCTTGATATGTTCAAACATATAAGCCTGCAAGCTCAGGTCCCAATTCCCGGACAGACTCATAGAGAAACTAATACTTTTTGCTCCATTAATAAAACTATATGGAACTTGATATATTATGGAAAATCTTCATAATTAAAAGAGGAAAATACATATACTGGCAAGATGTATACCTGCCAGTTTTGGGTAGGGAATAAAATATTAGTATTATTTAATAAATAAGTAGAAAGAGGAGAATATGGGTGGATTTTTAGAAAACTTAAAAAAAATGTTTATAATGCCTGCAGATAGCGGATCAAAGTTTATAACTTTTAATATAATATGTGGAAGATGCAAGGAAGAGATCATTGTCAAAACATCTAAGACCAGTGATATTTCAAGACTATATGAAGGAGACGAAGCACCGGGTGGTGCAGAGTATGTTCTGAGGAAAGAAATACTGGGAAATAAGTGTAATAATCTGGTCTATATCACTGTTTATTTCGGCTCCGGGTATAATGTGATCTCTAAGGAGATAAGCGGTGGAAAATTTGCCGATTAATTTATTGATTATGCTTAGATAAATGCCTTTTTTATGTTACAATAAACTTGGATTTTGTAAAAGAAAAAGTTTGTTTTAACCAGACCTGATATGGAATTTTCAAAAGATTTAAGTGTCGTGATACTGGCTGCCGGCAAGGGTAAAAGAATGAGATCTGAAACGCCAAAGGTGCTTCACAAAGTCTGCGGCCACCCAATTATATACTATATCCTAAAGCAAATACTTGGACTTGGACCTAAGAATATATTTGTTGTTGCAGGACATAAGAAACAACACCTAAAAGACTATCTTGCCGGTGAATTTACATCTGTTCGCACGATAGAGCAGGATAAGCAGCTCGGGACGGGACATGCGGTGAAGATGGTGCGTGATGGAGCCGGGGATTTTGGACGCAGCATGCTTATACTCAGTGGTGATAGTCCGCTGATAACCAAAGAGACCCTTAAGTCCCTGATCAGCCTGATAGCCAGGGGAAATGCTGCAGCGGTGATCCTTACATCAATAACTGAAAACCCCGGAGGATATGGACGGGTCGTCAAGAATAAAAAAGGTGAGGTCACGCGGATAGTAGAGGAAGCAGATGCAAGCCCTTCTGAGAAAAAAATAAATGAGGTCAACTCTTCATCCTACTGCTTTGATACCAAACTTCTTTTTGAAAATATTGGAAGTATCGATACTAAAAATTCTCAGGGTGAATATTATCTTACAGATATAGTGGAGACATTGATCAAAAAGGGGCATAAGGTCGGCACCTTTATTGTGGCTGATCACAATGAAGTAAAAGGTATAAATGACAGGTCACAGCTTGCTGAAGCCGGGAAGATAATAAGAAAAAAAATAAATAAGAGACTTATGGAAAATGGGGTCACTATAGTTGATCCTGATACTGCATATATCGAGGATACTGTCCAGATAGGAAGTGATACGATAATAGAACCTTCATGTTTTCTTAAAGGGAATACGGTGATCGGGGATAATTGTACGATAGGACCCTTTTCCCAGCTAACGGACACAATAATTGGTCAGGGAAGTATTATCAATAGTTCAGTAATAATAGGGGCCGAGATAGGCACTGAAAACAATATTGGACCCAATAGCTATATAAGGCCTGACACAAAGACAGGGCAGAGGGTAAAAATAGGCGCATTCTGCGAGATCAAAAAATCAACAGTAGATGATGGCAGCAAAGTCCCGCATCTTTCTTATGTCGGTGATACAGAGATCGGTAAAAGTGTAAATATAGGTGCTTCTTCAGTCACGGTCAATTATAATGGTTTTTCAAAGGCCAGGACAATAATCGGGGACGGTGCCTTTATCGGTTCCGATACCATGCTTATTGCCCCAGTCAGGATAGGCAGGGGAGCAATAGTCGCAGCTGGCTCAGTTATTACCCGGGATGTCGGTGAAAATGTAATGGCAATTGAGAGAGCAAAGCAGAAGAATATTAGAAATGGCGCTATTAAGTATAAAAACAGAAAGAACAAAGATCAGGAGAAATAAGAGATGAAACATAATCTGGGCGTAAAGGAAGATACAAAAAATAAAAGGATGATGCTTTTTTCAGGTTCATCTGCGCCGGAACTTTCTGAGAAGATAGCCGAAGATCTTGACATAAAGCTGGGCAAGGTCTCAAGGACACATTTTAAGAACGGGGAAATATATGTAAAATTTGATGATAGCGTAAGAGGAGCTGATGTATTTATCATACAGACATGCAGCGAACCGGTAAATGAGCATATAATGGAACTGCTGGTTATGATAGATGCATTAAAAAGAGCCTCGGCAGCTGTTATTAATGCTGTAATACCGCATTATGGATATGCAAGGCAGGACAAGAAATCAGAGGGCAGGGAACCCATCACGGCAAAGCTTCTGGCGGACCTTCTTTCAGTTGCAGGAATGGACAGGGCCATACTTGTTGATCTGCACTCAGCTGCTATCCAGGGATTTTTTGATGTTCCCATAGACCACGTTACAGCTATCCCCATCATCTCAAAATATTTTAAGGATAAAGGCATAAAAGACGGGGTAGTGGTGAGTCCGGATGTTGGCGGAGTAAAAAGGGCTTCTATATTTGCCAAGAGACTTCATTTCCCCCTTGCTATAATGGATAAGAGAAGGCCTGCCCCGAATGTTGCAGAGATAGAAAATGTTGTGGGAAATGTAGCGGGTAAGGAAGCTATAATATTTGATGATATGATAGACACTGGTGGTACGCTTATAAATTCTATAGACATGCTGAGAAGGCACGGGGCAAAAAAAATATATGTAGGGGCGACACATCCGATTTTCTCCGGGGATGTGATTGAAAG
Organism: uncultured Actinomycetota bacterium; assembly: GCA_964556035.1. Classification (GTDB taxonomy): domain Bacteria; phylum Actinomycetota; class Humimicrobiia; order Humimicrobiales; family Humimicrobiaceae; genus M55B120. Next base: position 12,956 of record CAZKVA010000011.1, on the reverse strand, counting down.
AATACAGGCTGCAGGCGTTGATGAGGTGATCGTACTTGATACTATACCGATCAAGAAGAAATATGATCCAAATATAATCAAGGTACTTTCCATCGCTCCACTACTTGCAAAAACTATAAAAAAAGTTTATTATTGCAAGTCGGTAAGTGAGTTGTTTAAAGGTGAAAATTTAATATAAATTTTATTTTTGAGATAGGGATAGATATAAATGAAGAACATCGATTTACAAGTTGAAACAAGAGAAAAAACAGAATTAAGAAAAAAGGCATCCAGAAAGCTCGCTTTACTGGATTATATACCTGCGGTCATGTATGGTCTTAAGAAGGATCCGGTAAGCGTCAAAGTAAAAAGGAAAGAGATCTCAAAACTGCTTAAGGGCCATAATATTTCAAGTGTTATCTTTGATGTACATCTTGAAAAAGGAGCCAAAGACAAGGAAGCGGTTATCATAAAGGAATACCAGAGAGATCCGATATCCAGGGAACTGAGACATCTTGATTTCTTAAGGATCCAGATGAAAAAGGAGATCGAGACTTCAGTACCTGTTAAGATAATAAATGAAGAAATAGCCAGGGGTATCAAGGAAGATGGCGGAGTCCTGCAGCATGGCCTGAGAGAGCTTCATATTATATGTCTGCCTGCGGATATACCTGAAAATATTGAATATGATATAAAAGACCTCGGGATGAATGAGATCATAAGGGTGGAAAATATTGAGATAGAAGATAAGATCAGGATACTTAATGATACATCTGAGGTACTTGTATCCATCATTCCGCCTACTGAACTAAAAGAAGAAGAACTCGCACCTGAAGTTGAAGGTGAAGAAGGCGAAGAAATCGAAGAAGCCGAAGAAGGAGCAGAAGAACCTGAGCTCATCGGCAAGAAAAAACCTGAGGGTGAAGAAGAATCTGCCGAAGGACAAAAAAAGCCTAAGAAAGAATAGACAAGATGATATTGATTGTCGGTCTCGGCAATCCAGGAAAAGAATATACAGGTACGCGGCATAATATAGGATTCGAAATCATTGAAGAGCTGGCTTCCGAGACTTGTTCTGGAAATAAATATACCAAGTTTAATTCCACCGCATATGATGCTGAAATATCTGGCACCAGGCTTCTTTTACTTAAACCCCAGACTTTTATGAATAATAGCGGTTCAGCTCTGGCAGGAGCGCTTAAATCCTATGGTGAAGAGATAGAAAGGATTTTAGTGATTCATGATGATATTGATATTGAATTTGGCCAGATCAAACTGAAGAAAGGTGGAAGCACTGCCGGCCACAGGGGACTTGAATCCATTTACGACAAGACCCAGACACTTGACTTCGATCGTTTGCGTTTCGGAGTCGGAAGACCACCGGGCAGGATGGAAGCTTCCAGTTATGTTCTCAGGAGATTTAATAAAAGCGAGCTAAAGGAAGTCGAATTCCTGATAAGGCTCTCGGTTGATGCCATAAAGGACTATATCACAGATGGTATTGATTTTGCTTCAAATAAATATAATTAAGTTCAAAAGATATAGGTCAGCTACTCCTGATACCGGTATTACAGAATTTTTTATAGTTTTTTAATATAATCTACTTAATATAAACTCCAAATAATAATTTCATGATACTTGACCTATTTACATCAAGAAAACAGTGGGGAAGTTTTTTAGAGCAATATTCTGCTAATAATATAAAATCTGCAATTGCTGATGAAAGCATATGGCCATTTCTCATAAGCGCATTTACAGAGATATCAGGCACTCCCCTGATAATTGTCACTTCCACAAGGGAAAGGGCTGATCAGCTTCAAAAAGAGATCAGATGCATATCTCCAAAAACAAAAATATCCATCTTCGGCGGTATTGGGAGCAGTGTTTTTTACAGGAATAGAAAAGTAGATCAGGAGAGCCTGGCAGAAAAACTCAATTCCATAAAAAATCTTATTGAATACGGTAAAGCCAAAGAAAAAGAAAAAACTGCTGATCCACCATTGTTTATTATCACAAGCAGTTCGCTTATAAATATGGTCCCGGAAAGCAGAATAGATAAACTTGATCTTTTAATGATCGGGAAGGGCAAGGAATACAGCAGGGATGAACTAATAGAATGGCTCACTTCAAAAGGATACGAAAGAGTTCATCAGGTATATGACAGGGGAGAATTTAGCATATTGGGTGATATTCTTACTGTATTTGATATAACAAGAGACTATCCTGTCCGTATTGATTTTTTTATGGATGAAGTAGAGAAAATAAAACAATATGATCCTGTCGAGCATAAGGACCATAAAGATTTATCTAAAGTTTCATTATTTCCCAATACGGATCTCTGGCAGTTTAAAAGTGATCCCGGGGACCTGAGGGAACCAGTGATGTTAAGTTTTTTTGATATCATAAAAAAATTCATACCAATACCGGCCGCAGTATTCTGTGATCCGCTGGAAGTATATCTAAAGCTTAAAAGTGATATCGATATGGTGCATAGTATATTTGAAAGAGACAGCTCTGATCTGGTGATGCAGGATAAAAAAAGATTAGTCAGCTATATTGTCCCACCTGATTTTTTAGAAAAAGAAGAATTCGGTCAAAGATTGGATCTTTTATCTATCAGGGAAAGCATTACTACAGCCGATAGATTTTATTTCAGTAATATATCAAAACAAAAGAAGAGCCTGGGAAATGCTGCTGTCTTTACTGACAATATAAAGTCAGATATAAAAACCGGTAAAAAAATAATAATATTTTTAAGCAGCAAAGAGAGAAAGAGGAAGATAAAAGATCTGTTTCTAGAAAACTCCATATCATTTGAGCCTGTAAAAGGGAGAGGCATAACGGAAGAGGTATTTAAACCAGGAATAGTTTATTTCTCGGATAAAGAACTCTATAGGGGATTTAATTCAAAAAAAATGTCTATTTATGGAGAACTGGATATCTATCAGCAAATGGAATCAAGTATCCGTGAAAGGACCGCAGATGGAGAGGGTGATTCACAATTCTTTAAACCAGGTGATCATATTGTCCATAAAAACCATGGAATAGGCATATATATAGATACAATATCCAGGCAGATATCCGGCATAAAAAGAGAGTACTTCCTAATAGAATATGGAAAGGGAGATAAATTATATATTCCCACATGGCAGGCTGACAGGATAAGTAAATATATTGGATCCAGGAACCCATCTATTACTTCCCTGGACTCAAAACAATGGGACAATCTGAAGAAAAAAGTCAGGAGATCAGTTCAAAAACTTGCTGTTGATCTTGCCCGGCTTTATGCGGAGAGGCAGTCGATCACAGGATATTCTTTTCCCAAAGATAGTGTCTGGCAGTCTGAGATTGAACAATTATTTCCTTTTACCGAGACCCCGGATCAGATAAAGGCAATAGAATATGTAAAAAAAGCAATGGAGGGGCCCAGGCCAATGGATGTGCTTGTAGTTGGCGATGTCGGGTTTGGCAAGACAGAAGTTGCAATAAGAGCTGCTTTTAAGGCCCTTGAAGAAGGCAAGCAGGTACTCATGCTTGTTCCAACTACCATACTTGCGGGCCAGCATTATAATACTTTTTCTGCAAGGTATAGGAACTATCCTGTGACAGTGGAAGTAATATCAAGGTTCAGGAAAAAGAAAAAGCAGTCCCAGATAGTAGATGACTTCAATCTTGGCAAGGTAGATATGCTGATCGGTACACACAGGGTCCTGCAAAAAGATATTATACCGCATGATCTCGGACTAATAATCGTGGATGAAGAACAGCGTTTCGGGGTGAACAGCAAAGAAAAGATAAAACTTATTAAAAAAGAGGTAGATGTGCTTACCATGAGCGCCACGCCCATACCAAGGACCCTTTATATGTCTATGGCTGGTGTAAGGGATATGGCATTGATCGAGACTTATCCGGAAGGCAGGAATCCCATAGAGACTTTTGTAGGGGAAATGGACCCTTCTATTACCCGTAATGCAATTGAAAGGGAGATGGCAAGGGGCGGCCAGGTATACTATGTCTATAATAGGATCTCTGGTATTGAGCAAAGGATGCACCAGCTGGTCCGTCTTATACCCCTATCCAGGATTATTATGGCCCACGGCCAGATGGATGGACCGAAAGTCGAGAAGATAATGAATGACTTTATTAATAAGAAATATGATATCCTGCTCACCACATCGATAATTGAGTCAGGTATGGATATAGAGAATGTCAATACTCTTATAGTAGAAAATTCCCATATGTTCGGCCTTTCCCAGCTCTATCAATTAAGGGGAAGGGTAGGAAGGTCGTCTGAACAGGCATATGCATATTTCTTTTATCCAAACCAGAGGAGTCTTAGCACCACTGCTTTCCAGAGACTCAAGACTTTATCAGAATACACAGATCTCGGTTCAGGCTATAATGTAGCGATGAAGGATCTTGAGATAAGAGGTGCGGGAGAAATTCTTGGACCCAGGCAGCACGGACATATAAATAGTGTTGGCTATGAAATGTATTGCCAGATAATAAAGGAAGAGACCGGGAAGCTAAAAGGTCTTGCCGCCCCCGAAGACCTGAATATACAGATAGATCTGCCGGTAAGTGCATATATCCCCCGGAGCTATATCAAGAACCAGAAGACAAGAGTAAATATCTACAGGGATCTTGGAATGGCAGAGAGTTTTGAAAAAATTGCGGATATAAAGAAAAACCTTGAGGAAAAATATGGGACAGCACCACTGGTAGTGCTGGACCTGCTCGGTATCTCGAAGATAAAATACCTGCTTCGTAGTGCTGGAATAGAAAGACTTAAATACTCAAAAGGAAGGGGGATAGTAATAAAAAGCATAGTTTGCGATGAAGAAAAATTTAAAAAGATAAAAAATAGCCGTACTGATATCCTCTATCAACCTCAATTCAAACAGATAACCATAAAAAATATGGATAAAAAGATAGATTTGGATTTAGTAATAGAGTATCTAGGTGATATAATAAGTGCCATGTGATTTTTGATATTTATAAATACTTTAAAAAAAGGAAGGTTGTCTTGAGAAAGAGATTATTAAAACAGGTGATTGTTGTATGTCTTATTACCGTACTTGTCATCTCAACTATTTTTATTTTCGGCTGCAGCGCAACTGTAGCAACAGTAAATGGCATAGTCATTAAACAAAGTGAAGTGGATGCATATATTAGTTTTATTTTAGTGCAGGACCCTGAAGGAACTGCGAACTTGAGCGAAGAGGAAATGGCTGATCTCGAAGTAAATATAATTGATTCACTGTTGGTGGTTAAGATTCTTGAGCAATATGCCGCAAAAAACAGCATTACTGTAGATCAGGGAGAAATAGATGAACAGATGAATGCAATAGTAGCTTCTTATCCCAGTGAGAGTGATTTTGAAAGTGATCTTAAAGTAAAGGACATTGACAGGGGATTTTTAGAATATGAACTTAAGAGCCAGATACTCAGGACTAAAATATATACCGATGCTACAGCTAGCATAATAACTACAGAAGAACTAACAAAAGAATATTATGATGAAAACATGGAGACTCTTTTTGTGATCCCTTCAAGAGTGAGGGTAAGCCATATACTTTCAATGTTTCCATGGGTAGAGGATAGCAGCCTTGAGGAAAATGATCAGGCAAAAGAAAATACTAAAGAGAAGATAGAGTTTGTAGAAGAGAAGCTTGAAAATGGAGCTGAATTTGGAGATATGGCCAGGGAGTATTCTGATGACACAGTTACAGGCGGAGATGGAGGAGATCTTGGATTTATCACCGAGGGACAGATGGTGGAGGAATTTGAGAATACAGCATTTTTACTGGAAGTAGGCGAAGTCAGCGGTATTATCGAGACACAATTCGGTTATCATATATTAAAGGTCTTTGACCGTGAAGAAGGGCGCGTACAGGGATATGATGAAGTAAAGGATGATCTTTCTGTTTATTTATCAGAATTAAAGAAGACAGAAAAATGGGAAGAGTTTATCATGGAACTTATAGATAATGCTGAGATCGAGTATCTTTCCGGGGTAGACGGAACATTAAACACCCCTCTTGGAAGCACAGGTGATGGGACCCAGGACGAGACAGATTCCTCCGGTGAAGAAGGATCCTCAAGTGAAGAGGATGGGCTGCTTGATGATGAAAGCATAGAGGATTTTTTAGAGGATGATAATGAATGATGGATTTTGATCTAAATTCACCAGACCTGGACAGGCTGGATAAGATAAAGTCAGCAGATATATTATTTACAATCCTTTTGGATATAATGAGGACTCTGCGCTCACCGGAGGGCTGTATCTGGGATAGGGAGCAGGATCATGAAACACTTAAGAAAAGCCTCATAGAGGAAACCTATGAAACTATTGAAGCTATAGAGAAAGGGGATACCCAGGGCATCAGGGAGGAACTTGGGGACCTGATGCTTCAAGCAGTATTTCACAGCCAGATAGCAGATGAAAACGGGCATTTTAATATGAGCGATGTCCTTAAAGGGATCATTAAAAAGCTTCTCAGAAGGCATCCTCATGTATTTGGTGATAGTGATGTAAGCTGCACCGATGAGATACTATCCAATTGGGAAGATATCAAGAAAAAAGAAAGAAAAGATAATAATAAGGATGAGGATTCCATATTCAGCGGTATCCCCCGTGCGCTCCCGGCCCTTCATTTTGCTTATGAAGTTCAGAACAGAGCCTCAAGACTTGGTTTTGACTGGGACTTTTCAGAAGATGTCTATAATAAGATACTCGAAGAACTTGAAGAATTAAAATTGGAGATAGATAGAGGTAACAGCCAATCAATGCAGGACGAGATGGGGGATCTACTTTTTTCAATCATAAATTATTCAAGACATACCGGAATCGACATCGAAAAGAGCCTTAAGGACACAAGCAGGAAATTTATAAGCAGATTTAAGTTAATGGAAGAAGCTGCCGGAGCAAGTGGACTGGATTTTAAGAAGTTACCGCTGGAAGAAAAGGAGAAGCTTTGGGAAAAATCAAAAAAACAAATACCATAAAAAGGACTAAGATAATCTGTACTATCGGTCCCGCCAGCAGCAGTGATGAAATACTTGGAAAAATGATACGGCAGGGTATGGATATTGCAAGGATAAACACCTCTCATTCAGATACTGGCGAAGTCAGCAGATTGGTCAAAAAGATCAGGAAGATCTCATCTGAAAATAATAAAAATATTGCTATAATCCTGGATCTCCAGGGACCAAAAATAAGGATAGGCGAGCTTAAAGAAAATATTGAGCTAAAGAGTGGCCAGAATATAGTTTTTACAACTTCAAAAAAAGCCAGGCTGACGAAGGAATATGATGACCCTATTATCGAAGTGAGTTATTCCGGGTTTATAGAGGATATAAAAGAAGGCGGAATCATCTTTATAGATGATGGCCTAATTGAATGCAAGATCAAAAAGATAGACAAGAAAGCAAGGACAGCAGTATGCCGTACTATAATTGGAGGCATACTTTCTTCAAACAAGGGAATAAATCTGCCGGATGTGTCTGTAAGTGTGGATTCAGTTACAAGGAAGGATATAGAATTCCTAAAACTCGGTATTAAACTTAAAGTTGATTTTATCGCTCAATCTTTTGTCAGAAACAAAAGAGATATAATAAGGGTTATAAATGAAATAAATAAATCAGGAAGCACTATAAAGGTCATTGCAAAGATCGAGAAACATGAAGCAGTTAATGTGTTTGATAGCATACTTGAAGTATCGGATGCGATAATGGTTGCAAGAGGGGACCTGGGCATAGAGATAGATGCTGAGGAGGTTCCTTCGGTACAAAAAAACATCATAAAGAAATCAAATCTTAAAGGAAAACCAGTTATAACCGCAACACAGATGCTCAATTCAATGATCATAAGTCCGAGACCGACAAGGGCCGAGGTAAGTGATGTGGCCAATGCCATAATAGATGGCTCAGATGCAGTTATGCTTTCCGGGGAGACCGCAATAGGAAAATATCCTGTTAAAGCTCTTGAGATGATGGTCCGCATCACAAGAGAAACAGAGAAGACGCTGGATTATGATGCTATTTTAAGAAATAATGCCATTTTGAGAAAAAAACTAGGGATTCTGCATAATACGATTACTGAGGCCATCAGCTTTGCTGCTTGCGAGATAGCAAATATTTTAAGGGTTGATGCGATAATCACATCTACTGAATCTGGATTTACGGCAAGACAGGTATCTAGAAGCAGGCCCAGAAGCATAATAATCGGTACCAGCCCTAATCAGTGGGTAGTAAGGCAGCTGATGCTCAGCTGGGGAGTCATACCTGTTTTAACCAGATCCTCAAAGAATATAGACAGTATGATCGAAGAGGATATAAGGGTTGCGAAAGAGAAGGGTTATATCAGTAATAAGGATACAGTAGTCATCACTGCCGGGGTCCTTGTCAATGAGCCTGGAAGCACAAACCTTATAAATGTAAGGGAGATCGACTAGGAAAGGTTCCTGGGATCCCTATTCTTCTGTAAACCTTAATTTTTTTAGCTGTTTATTTTTACCTATGAGGAACAGTATATCTTCTTTGGCAAAACGGTAACTTATATCGGGTGGAGCTATTATCTCATCTTTACCATTTTTTATACTAATGATGGTTACTCCATATTTATGTCTTAGATTAAGTTCGATCAGGTTTTTACCCACCAGAAAATCAGGTGTTGGAATTTCCACGATACTTATATCAGGACTGACCTGAAGAAAATCCAATATGTTTGAACTTATAAGATTCCTGGCGACTCTTTCACCCATGTCCTTTTCAGGGTAGGCTATAGTATCTGCTCCTACCTTTGAGAGCACACGCCCCTGTGTCTTGGTGCCAGCTTTTGCAATTATTTTCTTTGCCCCTTTTTCCTTGAGTATCAATGTAACGAGTATGGAATTCTGGATATATTTTTCCCCTATGCATACTATCACTGCTTCATAATCAGAGATACCCATGGATTCAAGAAGATCTGCATCTGTGGCATCACATTTTATTACATCAGCGATTTCTTCAGAAACACGTTGTATGCGGTCCTCAGAACTGTCTATTCCCACAACGCTATGGCCTTCTTCGGTAAGTGTCCTGGCAACACTGGCCCCGAATCTTCCAAGCCCTATTACTAAAAACTGTTTTTTCATAATAAACCGGTCCTATTATATTTAAATTAATTATCCGATTGTAATCGTATCTTCAGGATAAGATATTTTACTGACTGAGCTCCTAAATGCAATAGCTACAGACAGGGTGCTGATACCGATTCTACCAATAAACATACTCAGTATCAATATTATCTTACTTGGCATGGAAAGTGATCCAGTGATCCCTGTGGTCAGGCCCACTGTGCCAAATGCAGAGACAGCTTCAAAAAGAGCATCTTTAAATAAACAATTTTCAAATATTAGAAGCCCTATTGTCGAAAATATTATCAGCACTATAGCTGTTAGTGTAAGCGTTAGCGCCCTGTAGATAGCACTATCGGGAAGCCTTCTTTTAAAAATATTGACGCTGTTCCTTCCTCTTATAGAACTAAATCCTGCAGCGGTCACTGTGACAAAAGTAGTGGTCTTTATGCCGCCGCCTGTACCTCCTGGTGAAGCTCCTATAAACATCAGGAGGGAAAGGAAAAAGAGAGTAGAAGGATTCAAGGATGCAATACTGGTAGTATTAAATCCGGCAGTCCTGGCACTCACAGATTGGAAAAGACTGGTAAATATTTGAACATAAAGAGGTTTATCCCCCAGGGTCTGGGGATTATTAAACTCCATTAGAAAAAACATTATGGCTCCTATAGCTACAAGAAAGGTAGAAGTATAAAGTACGATTTTAGCATGTAATGAGAAACGCCTTATTCTCCTGTAGGTGATTATTTCAGAGATAACCGGAAAACCTATTCCCCCAAGAAATATCAGGATCATAAAAAGAAGATTTAATGATATATCATGACCGAAAGCTCCCAGGCTATTAGAGTAAAGTGCAAAGCCGGCATTATTAAATGCACTAATAGTATGAAAGAGGCTTGCACTCATAGATCCAAGAATAGTGTATGAGTAATTAAAATAGAATATTGAAGCCATGATTAGAAAGCCAATAAATTCAATAGCAAAGGTCACACCTGCAATAAGCATAAAGAATTTTCCCGCACTGAAAGTGTTCTTTGAACCAAAACTGGAATGAAGGTAGAATTTATCCCGGATATGTATCTTCCTTCCGAGCATCAGGCCAAAGATCGAACTTATCGTCATTATGCCTAAGCCCCCGAGCTGGATAAAAAGAAGTATTATTATCTTACCAAGATCCGTAAAATAACTGGCAGTATCCTGGACAATAAGGCCTGTGACGCAAATAGCGGATGTAGATGTAAAAAGTGCATCGATATATGATATATCCCCGCTTACAGTCATACGTGGAAGAGATAATATTATTGAACCTACAAGTATTATCGATGCAAATCCGATAAGTACCTGCTTGGCAATAGATTTCTGTGTTTTAGAAGAAAATAAAGGAATGTCTTTCATGACATATAATTATATTTATTTTAATTTATCTTTTTATCTTAAATCATATTGATAATTTTATATACAAGTTGATATTTTAATAAAATTAATACCCAAATACAATGTTTATATTTTCAGGAGCCGTCCAAGAATTGGATCTGGAGCCCAAGTTTCCGGACAGGCTTCCAGTTATGCTCTAAAATTGACTGGTATTGGCATAATCTTGCGGTATTGGTATACTTATATAAAATTTTGGATAAATAAAATACAGCAATAATATAAAAAAGGTTTAATTAGTTTCTAAGATTTATAGAACTATTGAAACTAAAATCGTAGCAAAATTTACTTATGGAAAATAAATTTAAAGTAATAGGTGGATTATCCAGAAAAGCAAAAATTAATATTGCTATTGCCATCACTCTACTATTTATAATAATCACCGTATTTGCCTCCATTGGCCAGGTCAAAAAAATAATCGAAAAAAGAGAAGGAATAACCGAACTCGAAGAGAGATTATCCTATTATAGAAATGAAAATATAGAACTGCTGGCATTGGAGAAGAGCCTATACAATGATGAAGGTATAGAACTTGAAGCTAGAAAACAGTTTAATATGACCAAAGGCGATGAAAAAAATATATCGGTTATATTAAAAAATGATCAAGATGGCGCTTCCCAGGAAGATATCTATAATGAGGAATCTTATGGAAATAATGATCTCTGGGGAAACATTAAGATATTCTATAATGAGGAGATCAAGGATTGATCAGTAATTCTGACCTTGTTCAAGCACATCGATGAGAATAGCAGCAATTGATATTGGCACAAATTCGACCAGGCTCCTGATATCTGACTTTTTTGATTCAGGTAATAAAATACTGGAAAGAACCATGGAGATCACCCGTATTGGGTGGAATATGGGATCTACCGGAAAGATCTCAAGATCTTCTGCAGATAATACATTAAAAACCCTAATAAGATATAAGGATCTGATGGGCAAGCATGATGTATCAAAATACAGGGCAGTCGGTACAAGCGCTATCAGGGAGGCAGGAAATAGCCAGTGGTTTACCTCATATATATATAAAAATTCAGGGATAATGATCGAAACTATCACAGGAGATGAAGAAGCATGTCTTAGTTTTAATGGAGCATCAAAAGGCCTAAGCCTATCTGCAGGAGACCAGTTTAGGAAAATACTCATCCTTGATATCGGGGGAGGAAGTACGGAGCTTATTCTGGGCGGCCCCGGAACAAAGACCGGACCGTATATAGACAAGGTAAAGAGTTTAAATATTGGATGTGTAGTCCTTACCGAAAAGTTTATTAAGGGAACATTGCCCCAAAGAAGTGAACTTGAACGGCTCGAGTCATATATAAGAACAAACATAAGGGAAGTAGTGGAAAATATCGCAGGGGGAAAAGATATGATGATAGTGGGTGTGGCGGGTACCATAACTACACTTGCAGCCATCGATCTTAAGCTGGATAAATATGACTGGCAAAAGATTCACAGGCATGAACTTTCCTACAAGTGGATCAAGGATATATATAAAATTTTATGCAGGACTGACCTTGATGAACGCAAGCAGGTCGCTGGTCTTGCTCCAGGCAGGGCCGATATCATAATTAGCGGTGCCGCAATACTTTTGGAAATACTAAAGATACTTGATAAGAAAATATTGATTGTGAGTGAGCAGGATATTTTGGATGGAATTATTTACAGTCTTGCCGAATTCTGATAATATGAGTCAGCAATTATTTTGATTGCTTTAAGTATTGTTGTGCAGACAACCCGTCAGGCATTATAACAATACTTATTTCGCATAATGGTTAGCCCGAGTGGCGGAATTGGTAGACGCAACGGACTTAAAATCCGTTGAGGTTAATCCTCGTGCCAGTTCGATTCTGGCCTCGGGCACCAACTCCACTTATATTAATACTTATATTGGTAAATAAATTATTTAAAGTTCGAATCCTCTCACCCCAGAGGATATGCACAGTTCAAACCAATAGAATCAAAAGAAATCTTCCAAATTTATCCTATAAGAAATGGGCAATAATTAATAAAAAAGTATATAATTAGAAAAAGCATTCTCAATATTTAGCTATAATAGTAATTCTTTTTAGGAGGTAAAAATGGCTGAAAGAAAAATCACATTTCCCTATCTGCGAAAGTTCAATGGTGTTATGGCTGGACTTCATTTTGTCCAGGGGGCGCTGATGCTTGTGATGGGACTTGTCATCACAAATATCAGGGAATTTACACTCCCAGTAACCTATTATTTCCAATCTTTTGATCCCGAGAAGATGAAACTATTTGTTGATTCAGAAATAATAGGTTCAATACCTATCGGGATAGTCGTATCAGTATTTCTCTTCCTATCTGCAATAGCTCATTTTCTGGTAGTACTTCCTGGGGTGAACAAGTTCTACAATACAAGTCTTGGGAAAGGTATAAACTACTTCAGGTGGTTTGAATATG
>CAZKVA010000010.1:0-21786 GCA_964556035.1 uncultured Actinomycetota bacterium | reverse complement strand
TTAAAGTGCACTTTTAACTTTTAAGTAGTGCACTTTTAACTTTTTCCTAACATAACTTTTTGTATGTGTGTCATTTAAGAATTAAAAGTGCACACTTATCGTAGGATTTAAAGTTTAAAAGTGCACACCCCTACAGCTATAATCAGACCAAAAACATAAAGGTTGCTGGTTATAGCTTAAGATTCACAAAAGGTTTGGTGATTTCGATGTAAAAGCTCTTCTTGAAAAATAGATAAAAAAGTTAAAAAAAACATACTTACTGAACTTAAGACATAAAAAAATCTGATTGAATTAAAAGACAATCCCATAAGGGATTACAATTATAGCTATATAAAGGACAGGCTGGAACAAAATTACAAAAGCAAGGTTTCACTACCCACCATAATAGACAGGGCCAAAAAGGATGGATTTTATATAAACAAGAAAAAAAGGAAGGCACATGATAGAGAAGTGATCACAAATTACGCAGGAGAGCTTGTCCAGCATGACAGCTCCCACCACAAGTGGAGCTCCTATAAGGGAGAAGGTAAACTTAAGGATCGTGCCGGATCTAAGATCTGGAATGGCTGAGATAAGGATGTGGTACAAGGACAATCTGATTGGAACACAGAATATTAAAAATGAAGATATAAATCTTTCGAATTTTAAATAAAAAGATTAGTAATTCAGATTGAATTACTAATCTTTAAAAAGAAGAATAGTTGTGTTTTAAAGTGTACACTTTAAGTTTTTCCTAACACAAAAACTACCTGAAATAAAATGCAATTTAAATATATAGTTTATCTTTCAAAATATTCCATATATCTTTTATTTTTTTCCCTGCTTCACTTTCAGGATCATCAATAACAAATTGCTTTTTTGAAAGACTTTTTGGAACTTTTTCATCATATGGGATCTCCCCCAATAGCTCTATACCATTATTGTTGCAAAAATCATTAATGATTTTTGTATTATCGTCATTTATATCAGCCTTATTAATACATGCAAAAGTATTGATATTAAAAAACTTTGTGACCTCAAATGCTTTTTTAAAATCACTTATACCTGAAAGAGTAGGTTCAGTGACTATAAGCGCATAATCAACACCATTGAGGGAAGCAATAACGGGACAACCTATTCCTGGAGCTCCATCTATGATTATTGCTTTTTTATCTTGTTTTACAGCTATGTCTTCTGCTAGATTCCTGATCCTTGCAACAAGTAAACCGGAATTTTCAGCACCAGGATCAAGTTTTGCATGAACCATAGGACAAAACCTGGTATCAGATACATAGTATTCACCCTGCTTTCCAGGACTTAAAATAATTGCATTAACCGGGCAAACCTCTTTACATACCCCGCATCCTTCACATTTTATAGAGTCTACCTTGATATCCGTTTCTGAGTCACTGATTGCAGAAAAACGGCATAGCTCCTCACACTTACCGCATTGTATGCATTCATCAGATATGACTGCTACTTCACCTCCAATAAAATCTTCGGTTTTTTGTACATCAGGTGAAAGCATAATATGAAGGTTGGCTGCATCAACATCACAGTCTACAGCTATATGGTCATGTGCCAGCTTTATAAAACTTGAAGCAAGAGTTGTTTTCCCAGTACCGCCCTTACCGCTTATTATAGTAATCTGCTTCATTTAATTTATTTCCTTTTCTATTTCTTTTATAACACCCAGAAATCTATCCTTCCACTGCTGCTGGTACTCGACTATTGTCACCCCTCTGGAATATGCTCTGGCGATATTAATATCATTTGGAATTCTTTCTATTATTTTTATTTTTTCATTATTGCAAAAATTTTCTATGCAATCATCTCCTATACCATCACGATTTATTATTACTCCAAATGGTATATCAAGTTTCTTTAACACCTCTACCGATATCTCAAGGTCATTCAATCCAAAAAGTGTGGGCTCTGTCACAAGAATACAGTAATCACTATTCCTTACAGTTGTTACCATAGAGCATGAAGTCCCCGGAGGACTGTCAATTATTACGATCTCATCATGGTCTATGTATTCATTCATTTTATTCTGGATAGAGATGGTCCTCATACTGCCAGGAATAAGATTACCCATCAGGAAGTTAATGCCAGGTTTTGAGGTTCCCTTGCTTATTGTTCCTACCTCCACATCTTTTTCCCTGACTGCTTCCACGGGACCTACAAGAATACACCCTCCGCATCCATGGCATAATTCCGGGAAGAACACTACTTCTCCCTTTACAAAGGCTACTGCATTAAAATGGCAAAATTCTGCACATCTACTAAAATCTGCGCCAGTCTCTTTAAGAAAGTAAGGATGTTTTATGCTTACTTTTTCAATGTTTTTAATGCTGGGTTTTAAAAAGAAACTTGCATTTGGAGCCTCCACATCATAATCTAAAAACTGGCAAAATTCTAATGCTTTTGCTATTCCTACCGCTACAGTAGTCTTACCAGTTCCTCCTTTGCCGCTGGCTACTGAAATTATCAATTTACTCTCTTCCTCCTCTTGCATTACCGGAACCCATTCCAAATTTTTCACCCACAGTTGGCGAAGCTGTTGTATCAAAAGATCCCGCTTTAAAGTCTTCAACTGCTTTTTTTACACTGCCAGTTACTCCTGAAAAGACTTTTATTTTTGCAGCTTCCAGTACCCTGAATGCATTTGGTCCGACATTTGTAGTAATGACCGCTTCAACACCCATATTGGATATATCCTGTGCTGCCTGTATTCCTGCTCCTCCTGTAGCCTGTCTGCTAGGATTGATGATAGATTCATAAGTATCATCATCCGTATTATAGATTAAATAATACTGGGACCGGCCGAATCTTGGGTCAATACTGGACTCAAGTGACTCTCCGTTTGTTGAAATAGCTACTTTCATAATATTCCTCTCTTTTAAAATAATAGTATTTTAGACGATCAGACAAAATCTATAAGTCTTTTGCCGCATTCCGGACATTTTATATTACTTATCTTATGCTCCTGATTCTTCTCCTCTATATCATTTTTCTTAATGCGGAAATGATATATGCCTCTGAGACATTTTGTCCTACTTATCTCCTCATCCTGGATATAATTACCACCCTCAAATTTAATAGCTTTTCCCTCTATTATAGCTCTTATCATTTTTTTTCTTGCATATTTTAGAAGTCTCTGAAAAGTAGATCTTGATATGCCCATTTTTTCAGCTGCAGTTTTTTGATCCAGGTACTGATTATCTTTAAGGTTTAAGGCTTCTATCTCTTCAAGATTCAATGTTTCCTCTTTAAGTTTTTCCATTGATACACCATGCGGTTTATAATATACATATAATGGTACATTTTTTATAATCTTATCTATTATCGGCCTTGCACTCATTTCTTACCTTCCTGTCAGATATGTTTAGTAATATTATAAATGATCACATTCAGGTTTTTCCAGTCCATAACCTTTCCCGGAACCAGGATCACAACTGCTCTTTCCACTTTTTAAAGTCCCTTCCAAAATATTCTTTATTATGTCATCAACACTTCCATCGGCACCCAGTATTAGGTCTATATTTTTTTGATCAAAAAGTTCCTGGGCCATCATTCCCATGCCACCTGCCACAACAGTATCTATTTTAAGCTTGCTAAATAGATCAGGGAGCATCCCAGGATTATGCCCCGGACTATCTATAAGATCTCTTGATATTATTTTTTTATCCCTTAGCTCTACTATTGTAAAACTCGGACATCTTCCAAAATGGGATGATAGGTTTCCATTATCATCCGGTATGGCAATTTTCAATTTACTCCTCCTGATTATTAATAATTTTAATAATAAAAAAATAACCAAATTTATTATATCATATTATGAGTATATGCTCATAATAAATTTCAATATTATATTTTAAATAAAAAAAAAGCTATCCACTTTTTTATTAAATGAACAGTTTTTTTATATTTAGTTTTTTAAAATGCTATCCCAGGGTCTCCACTTAAAATCGAATAGGATTTAAGTTTGATGACCAGAAACTATTTTAATTAAACTTCCTTCCGGGTCCATGACCACGGAACCTACCTCTGCCGAACCTTCTGCTCATATCTTCAATATTTTTGCTGTTGCAGCTCGGGCATGACACATTTGTTTTGGCACTTATGTCTGTTTCCCAGATTTTTCCACATGAATTGCATTTCATCCTGTTTTTTAGGAATACAAAGTTACCACCCTCTATTCTTATCATTTTTCCATTTACCATAGCATCAGCTATTTTTTTTCTGGCACTATTAACGAGTCTTGTAAAGGTGGGCCTTGAGATATTCATCCTTTTAGCAGCTTCCTCCTGTTTCAGGTTCTCATGATCTGCAAGCCTTATTGATTCATACTCGTCTATTTTTAATATCACTAAACTTGAGGGATCAAAAGGCATGTGTCCATGCGGTTTGAAATAATGCATCCATGGAGGATATAGTACATTTCTATTTTTGCGTGGCTTGACCATTTAAACCTGCTTTTTACTAGGAGCCTTTCCGAGAACTGGATCTTGGCTTGTCCAATCCTTCGGGCAGTCGGCATTTTTGTACTTATTTTCGTTTCTCGTCATCAACGATACCATATATCGTTTCTTCCTCATACCTTAATCTGTTCAAAAATATCAGCCTGCAAGCTCAGGTCCCAATTCTCGGACAGGCTCCTAACTAATAATTATCTTCCTGAAATGTCTCTTTCCTTTTTGCAGTATTTTTCCATCTATTTCTTTTAGACCGATCTCCAAAGAATCATCATCGATCCTGACACCATCAAGCTTTATTGCCCCCTGCTTAATCATCCTTCTTGCCTCACCATTAGAACTTACCAATCCTGACCCTTTAAGGATACTTATCACCCATATGCTGTCTTTTTTTACCTCTCCCCTGCTTATTTGAAATTCCTCTACCTCGTCCGGTATCTGTTTTTTCTTAAACAAAAGATCAAAATTTTCCTCAGAGCTTTTAGCTTCATCAGGACCATAGAGGTATTCTATTATTATTCTGGCCAGCCGTCTCTTGGCGATAGAGGGATTGAGTTTCTCATTTTTTATATCAGATTCAATACTCCTTATCTCTGAAGCTTCTAGCCTTGTAAGCAATATATAGTAATCCATCATCACTTCATCGGGAACAGACATTATCTTTCCAAATACCTCATTGGGGTGTTCATCGACACCAATATAATTACCAAGGCTTTTACTCATCTTGCTGGTCCCATCAGTCCCGACAAGAATAGGCATGGTTATAGCGATCTGGGGTCTCTGGCCAAGATCTTTTTGAAGCTCTCTTCCCATCAGGAGGTTAAACCTCTGATCAGTACCGCCAAGCTCGATGTCTGCTTCTATTGCAACCGAATCATAAGCCTGCATTATAGGATAAAGGAATTCCATAATAGCAATAGATATATTAGCTTTAAACCTTTTTTTAAAATCATCTCTTTCGAGCATCCTGGCAACTGTAAATCTTGATGTAAGACCCAGGATCTCTTCAAATTTAAGGTTTTGCAGCCATTTTGAATTTCTAACCATCTCGGTTTTGTCAGGATCAAGGATCTTAAATGCCTGTTTCATATAAGTCTCAGCATTTTTATCGATTACCTCTGGTGAAAGTTTTGGCCTTAATGAGGATCTCCCGGAAGGGTCGCCTATCCGGGCGGTATAGTCACCGATAATAAGTATGGCCTTATGTCCAAGATCCTGAAAATGCCTTAATTTATTAAGCACTACAGTATGGCCAAGATGTATATCGGGAGCG
The DNA here is from genome assembly GCA_964556035.1 of uncultured Actinomycetota bacterium. Taxonomy (GTDB): domain Bacteria; phylum Actinomycetota; class Humimicrobiia; order Humimicrobiales; family Humimicrobiaceae; genus M55B120. Next base: position 16,056 of record CAZKVA010000010.1, on the reverse strand, counting down.
GTCGGATCAAGTCCCAGCTTTACTTTTAGGGGTCTGTTCTTATCTATTGATTCTTTGATTATTTTTTCAAGTTCTTCCCTGATCAGTATATCCTCTGTACCAAGAATTATCATATCCAGTTGTTTTTTCGGGTCCTTTTCCATTTTTCAAGCTTTCTAGGATCATATCAATAAAAATTAAGGTAAATATTAACACAAGCACTGGTGTTGTGTCTATTTAGCAGAAGGTGCGCTACCATATTTATTTTTAACTTTAATGCTGCATATACCAAAACATGACCTCTCCCAGATCTTCTAATATTGCCATTTGTCTGGTTTTTATATAATATTTCCTAAGGAGCTCAGGTCCCAATTCTCGGACAGGTTCCTAACCAATTATAAAATAATATTTAATGGAGCAGTTTATATGACCGTCCGTAAAAAAGGTATAGGTGGATGTCTCAAAAGTTTTTTAATATTTATTTCTATAACTGTAATTGTGATCATAAGTGTGGGTGCGCTAATAGCTTTCGTTTATATGAATTCCCTGCCCACACTTGAAGAGCTCACGCCTTCACAAATAGCACAGACTTCAAAGGTATATGACCTTGACGGGAAACTCATAACTGAATTCCATGCTGAAGAGAACAGGGAGATAATACCCTTCAGCGCAATGTCTGAGAATATTAAGGATGCTATTATAGCAATTGAGGATAAGCGTTTCTATGAACACCAGGGTGTAGATTATATCAGGATAATCGGAGCAGCTATTGCTGATATAAGAGCCGGCGAGCTTGCACAGGGTGCCAGCACCATAACACAACAGGTTGTAAAAAATATCTATTTTTCCCCTGAAAAAACATGGAGAAGAAAAATAAACGAAGCCCTTATAGCAATACAGCTTGAAAGAAACTATACAAAGGACAAGATCATTGAGATGTATCTCAATACGATATATTTCGGGACCGGCACCTATGGGATAGAAAAAGCTTCAGAGATCTATTTGGGAAAAAATGCTTCCGAGCTAAGCATACCTGAGGCTGCCATGCTTGCTGGTATGGTACAGGCTCCGGAAATATATTCGCCTTTTAATAATATTGAAAATGCCAAATACAGGAGGGACCATGTTATCACCCAGATGTATGAACAGGGTTTTATAGACTCAAACGAGTACCTTGGAGCGCTTGCGGAACCAATAGAGGTAAATGGATCAGGGAATAATGTTATTTCCGGAGGGTCACCAGACGGAATAGCGCCTTATTTTATTGATTTTGTTAAGCAGCAATTATATGAACAAAAATTCAATGACTATGATGTCTTCAAGGGAGGTTTAAGAATATATACCACTCTTGATCTTGATCTTCAAAATAAGGCACATACAGCGATCTCTACCGTCTTCCCTGAAAATATAGATCCATCATATTCACTTATTTGTGCTGATCCGTCTAATGGATATATCTACGCCTTGATAGGCGGTAAGGATTATAAAGAAAGCAAATTCAATATTGCCACTCAGGGCAAAAGACAGCCTGGTTCTGTATTCAAAACTCTGGTCCTGATGGAATCAGTCAGGCAAAATATTTCATCCCGTAATGAATTCGATCCAAATGGACCGCTCACTATAGATATGGAAGAGGGCCCGGATTGGATCGTAAATAATTATGCTAATCAGCAATTCGGTGAAAAGATGTCTATCGCAGATGCAACTACTAGTTCTGTAAATGTAGTATATGCACAGCTAATGATGCAGATAGGCGCTGAAAATGTAGAATCACTCTGCGGTGAAATGGAAATATATGATATTGGAAATAATCCTGCAATAGCGCTTGGTGGTCTTGAATTTGGTATTACCCCTATGGATGTAAGCAAGGTCTTTTCTACACTGGCTTCCGGCGGTATATATAAAAAACCTGTCTCTATCCTAAAAATAACTGATGCACAGGGAAATATCCTTTACCAATATGATCCTGATGCAGAGCTTAACAGTAAAAGGATCCTTGAAGAATCTGTTTCCTATTATATTACCGGGATCCTGAAGTCTGTTATAGACTCCGGCACTGGAAGAGGTGCAAATATTGGAAGGCCTGCGGCAGGAAAAACCGGCACCACAAGCGATTATAAAGATGCCTGGTTTGCTGGATATACTCCTGAACTTGTAACAGTGGTATGGATGGGAAATCCTGAAAGCAGCGAGCCGATGGAACCAATAAATGACAGGGTGGTAGTGGGTGGCACCTATCCTGCAGATATTTGGAGAGAATTTATGACTCTTGCGCTAGAGGACCGTCCCATCAATGACTTTATAAAACCTGCAGAAGAACTTATAGATATAGAGGTCTGCACTGATTCAGGTCTACTTCCTGTTTTCTGGTGTCCTGAAGAGGTCCTGGGATGGAGGCTATATTTAAATGGTAAAGAACCTGATGATATTTGTGACATACATAATAAAGTAGAAGTTCCTGATGTTACAGGTTTAAGCCTTGATGAAGCCAGACAGGTATTTGATGAATTGTTTATTGAGATCACCGAAGTAGATGAATTCAATGATACATATAATCATGGGGTAATATTTGATCAGAGCCCCCCTGCCGGTTCAATGCTTGAGTCCTTGAGTGGAGAAAAACTGAGCATTATCCTATATATAAGCAAAGGAGAAAGAACCTTTGATATGCCTGACCTTACAGGTAAGAAACTGGCAAACGCCGAAGCAACTCTTAAAAACAGGGGTCTGGAAATAGGTGAGATCGTATATGAATTTAGCGATATCCAAACTGTTGACCGGATATTCGGGCAAACACCTCCAGCAGATTCTAAAGTGACTACATCAACTATTATCACTATCTATATTAGTAAGGGTGAAAACCCTGAAAGTGTTATTCCGGATATTTTAAGTCTCTACGAAGAGGATGCCCTGGAAATGCTTACCAACTCTGGTTTTGAACAAATAAGCATTATATACGAAGAGAGTGAAGAAATCATGGGTACCGTATTTTCACAAATTCCTGAAAGCGGAATAGTATATGATAAAGCAGCTGAAGTAATAATAAAAGTAAGTAAAGGTATCATGGTACCGGATATCATAGGACTTGATTCTGGAGAAGCGATAACAATTCTTGAAGATATTGGTTTTATTGTAGAAATACTCCCGGATCCGGATGCGTCCGGCCTGATCGTAAACCAGGTTCCTGAAAATGGTTCATATTTAGATCACGGTTCCATTGTCTCTATAGAGATAGAGCAAGTATCTCCAGAAGAAGATGAGTGAAATTAATCCACTCCCCGGAACAGATGACCCCTGGAATAATCTTTAAATGATTTTATATTTTCCAGTTGGCTTACATATTTCCTGTATTTTTCTTTTCCTTTTTCAGAAAGTATAGAGACTGCTTTATGATAAGAACCAGCTATTTTTAATAATTCGTCCGTTTCTGTGAATTTCCCATCAATTATTATATTGTTTACTCCTGAGTCCGCCACCCTGTCCAGGTCAAAGATCGTACATATCCTTTTTGAATTATATATTATGGTATTTAAAGAATCATCAGAATCCATTGGGAATTTATATCCTTTCCTGTCCTCGATATAGGCATCAATACCTTTTTTACCAAATTTCTTATGGTAATTTGAAATATCATATCTGGCAGTCATCACTTTATGATAGCCATGACCAAATATCGAAAAGAGAAAATTTTTCTTATCTTTATGTAAATTATTAAAATTATTTATAATTCTCTCTATTTCTGAAGTGTTTAGTTCCGGAGAAAACTCCAGACCTGAAAAATCTATTTTTTTATTATCCAGAAGACCTGTAAAAAATTCAATTGAAAGTATATTGGATGTATTAAAACTGCTTCCAAGGAAAATTTTTGGTATTTTCCCTTCAAAACCAATCCCTCTAAATATCTCAAGGATGCCGCTATTTAATACTCTAAAGGACCTGATATCTTTTTTAAAAAGTCTTTTAATCCCTTCTGAAATATCATCAAATTCCCTATCATATATTATATGGGGAGTCTCAATTATAATATTATTACCTGTTTCCCGTTTGTATGATTTAATAACGGATGAATTTTTAGTTGTTTCACCATCAAGGATCGCTCCAGGATAGCAACAAACAATACTAAACAATCCTGTATTAAGTATATTTATCATCTGATCATGATTATATACATTTATAGTGAGCGAAGTTCTTCTGGTTCCAGATTTACTGGATTTGCCTGTATTATTTATTTTAAGATACGGACTAACATCAGCCTTAAAAAATTCTTCAAGATAGTCTTCAATCTTGTCACTTTTAAGAATATTGTTTTGCTTATCCGGTACACTGGTTTTTATATCTTCAGAATAGTTTTTAGCACTTTTGAAAGTTATCTTCGCTTCTTCATCAAGTTTGCTGTCAAAAGCTTTGAATATCCTGTCTTTTAAGGAAAAGTCTTTTCCTTCCGGGGTATCTATACTGTAGTGATATCTGCCCTTGTCTTTATCTATAAGATCTATAGCATCAATATTTATTTTTAAATTTCCTTTTTTTGTCCATACTTCCAGTATATCCCCTCTTCTTATGGGCCACTTGCTCTTTACTTGTATTGATTCTATCTCGCTATATCTTTTTTTACTTTTTTTCTTATCACGGTACTTTATTTTAAAGATCCTACCCATAAGATTTCCTATGCTTCCTGATTTTGCAGCTGTGATTATATCCCGTGGGAAGCATTCATTAAAATAACCACGATCAAGTTTTCGTGAGAAGATCTGTGTCAGTTTGTAAATATCATCTTCTCTTACGTGGTAATTTTTTGGATCATTATAGTACTGATCAATATATTTTCTGTAGATCTTTATCACTATAGCTACATATTCAGGGGATTTCATCCTTCCCTCTATTTTTAAGGCCTTCACCCCGGAACGTATTATTTCTGGCAGTATATCTAATGTACATAGATCATTTTTACTTAAAAGATATGCAGGTGAATCTGTATGATAGTTAAAATTATCACTATCTTTAGATGCCAGCATGTATTTCATTCTGCACGGTTGACTGCATCTTCCCCTATTACCGCTTCGCCCGCTTACAAAAGAGCTAAAATAGCAGTTTCCGGAATAGCAGTAACATTGCGATCCATGCCCAAAAACTTCAATGTCTATATCAATATTTTCCTTAACTATTCTTATCTCATCAAGAGTCATCTCCCTTGCAAGGACAACTCGCTTAAACCCAAGTTCTTTTAATAAGCTCAAAGTCTTCTGATTATGTACATTCATCTGGGTGCTTGCATGTACCGGAACTATCCCCCGGTAAAGATCTGAAATCATTTTATATAGTCCAAAATCCTGTATTATTATACCGTCCCTGCAGACCGACAGGTAATTATTAAGAAAATGCAGCATTTCGGGGAGTTCATCGTCTTTTAGTATGGTGTTCAATGTAAGATATATTTTTGCACTTCTTTTATGTGCAATGCCAGCAGCTTCTGTTAACTGTTTAAAATTAAAATTATCTGCATATGCCCTGGCACCAAACTGTCTGTAGCCCAGATATACGGAATCTGCTCCTGAATTAAGCGCAGCAATAAACTGCTCCCATCCTCCAGCAGGTGCCACTAATTCTATTTTTTTAACATTTGATGACATTATAATATGAAGATATTGTTTATTTGTTTCTTCCTCTTGCCTTGATCTGTTTAAAAATATCAGCCTGCAAGCCTGAGACCAATTCTCGGATAGGCTCCCAGATCATTATGCTATTAATTGGGAGTTCTTCTGTGCCTGTAAAATCCAGAACCTGCTACTATTTCAATACCGCTTTGCTCCAGTATGTCACTATAAATATTCAATCCGATCGAATCACAGGCCATATGTCCACAAATAACAGCGTTCAATTTATTTTTCTTTATAGCTTTAATATTATCAAGGCTGTAGTGCATTGCGATAAGAGTATCTATTCCAGCTTTTTTTAAGCTTTTAAATATATCTGAATCCGGATCCACTCCTCCTGTCATATCTACCATTATTTTTCCCAGCGGACTATTAATGTTTTCATTTTTTACAATAAAGGGTTCATCCCCATAAGCTGAAGCTCTGATACATTCGGGTATTGACTCTATTTTCTTAAAAGAATCTCCTAAAGTACTAAAATGATTTTGATTAAATATTTTTTCAAAAAAATCCTGTACTACATTGTCTATAGCTGTATGAATACACATGACTGGCATTTCAAGTAATTTTGAGGCACTTTCAACTGCAAGAAAATTATGGGACCGGAGATCTATATTTTCCTCTTCTATCATCCTCTCTATTATTACATCTGCAATCTTTTCTTTGACCCCATACCTTTCCCAATTATACTTCTGTACATCTACAACATCTGTCAATTTATATGCGCCTGAACCCAAAGGATGATGTGAGATGATACCATCGATTCCTGCACCATCATTATTTAATTCCCTGACAAGCAGGAGCTCGCTTACCTCTATATCGACAGCAGTATAGACTTTCTTTATTTCCTGCCCTGGGTCGCCATTGATAATGGTGCAGTCACTATAGTCTCCATCATACTTACCAGGATCGATATAATTCCTTATATCACATTCCCTGCCAAGCTTCATGCCTGTATCTAATATGTCCTGCCATTTCACTTATGTATTTCCTGATCTTTATATTTATAATGGGATCAATTTACTTTTATAAAGGCTTATATATTATTTAATTATCCTTCAAATTTTTTATCAGCTGCTGAGTCAATGACTGAATCCAGACTGGCCGTTCTTATTCTCATACCTTCAAGTATAGATTTAAGTCCTTTGATCCTGGATTTTGCAAAGCTTGTCTTTTCTGAAACTTTGCTAAGGGAAGTACCGCAGTCTACATCTTTTGCATTGAGGCAAGTCTCCATCTCTATTTTTTTAAAGATATCCTTCTCAAAAAGACCGGAAAATTTCTTCAACTTAGCAATTGAAAGATCTGGTATTATTTTATTATTATCAATGCAGTATTTTACAATATTTCCTATGATATGATGTGCGTTCCTGAAAGTCTCTCCTTTTTTTACAAGGTAATCAGCCATGTCTGTAGCCTCCAGGAATCCTAATTTTAATTTATCAGATATCACAGATTCATTGAATTTTATTTTTAGAAGTAACTTTCCAAAAATATTGACACTTCCAAGAGTGTCTTCAATCGCACTGAAAAGTATTTTTTTATCCTCCTGCAGGTCCCTATTATATGTTGAGGGAAGGCCCTTTAGGAGAACCAGGATCTGAATAAGATTCCCTATCACAAGAGAACTTTTACCTCTTATTAATTCAAGAAGATCAGGATTTTTCTTTTGAGGCATTATGCTGCTTCCGGTACAGTAGGTTTCTTCTATTTCTATATATGAAAACTCATCAGAATTATATATTATAAGGTCTTCGCAGAACCTGGAAAGATGCATCATTATCATACTGCAGCTATAGATCAGGTCAATAATAAAATCCCTGCTGCCGACTATGTCCATGCTATTTGTACCCAAATTTTTAAATTTCAAAATATCAGCTATCATCCTGCACTCTATTTTATAACCGCTTCCTGCACATGCTGCTGCTCCCAGCGGCATATAGTCACAATTTTCAAAATCTTGTCCCAGCCGACGGGAGTCCCGGTAAAACTTATCAAAATACGAAAGTAGATAGTGTGAAAGTAAAACAGGCTGAGCCTTTTGCAGGTGCGTATAAGCAGGAAATACCACTCCAGTATTTTTCTCTGACAGTTTTAATATACTTTCAAGAATACCTGCTATGCCAGATCCAAGACTTATTATGATGTCCTTGCAAAGTAGTCTCTCATCAAGAACTACCTGGTCATTCCTGCTCCTTCCAGTATGTATTTTTAAAGCAGGCTCCCCTATAAGAGAGTAGAGTTCATTCTCTACCAGGCTGTGTATATCTTCATACTGGTCAATAGATATGCTCTCACTCTCGATTTTTTGTTTTACTCCAAGTAGTCCAACAAGTATTTTTTTTAACTCCGTATCACTTATTATACCGATCTTTTTTAGTCCCATTACATGTGCTGCGGTGCCTGTAAGGTCATGGAGATACAGACTCTTATCTATATCTATAGAATAGGTAAAGTCTTCCACTGCCTTGTCAGTATCTTTTTGAATCCTTCCCTTCCAGAGCTTATTCATTTATTCTTCCTTTTCTTCCCAATATTTCATAAGGGTACCCAAACAATTTAATAAAACTTTCCGAATGCTTTGGGTCAAACTGATCCGTACGGTCATATGTCGCAAGTTTTATATCATAGAGGGAATAATCCGATTTTCTTCCTACGATCTTAAAACTTTTATGATCATACCTTATCCTTATTTTTCCTGTCACATACTTCTGGCTTTCTTCAATAAAAGCAAGCAAGCTGTCTTTTAATGGAGTGAACCATAATCCATAATATACGAGTTCTGCTATTTTTTCCTCTATCAGATATTTGTAATGGACCAGTTCCCTGTCCAGCACGAGAGCTTCAAGCTGCCTGTGGGCCTCAATAAGCACTTCTGCAGCAGGAGACTCGTATATCTCCCTTGATTTAATACCCACTAGCCTGTTTTCGACCATATCTATCCTACCGATCCCATAAGCTCCGGCATCACTATTTAGCTTACTGATAAGTTCCAGACCTGTCATCTTTTTCCCATCCAGGGTAACAGGTATTCCTTTTTCAAAGTCGATCTCCACATATCCTGATTCGCTACAGTCTTTCTTTATCCTTGTCCACTTATAGATATCTTCCGGAGGCTCGTTCCACGGATCTTCCAAAACGCCGCACTCTATGCTTCTACCCCAGAAATTTTCATCAATACTATAAGGACTTTTTTTTGTAACAGTGATCTTGATATTATTTTTTTCTGCATATTCAATAGCATCCTCGCGTGACAGGTTCCATTCTCTTTGCGGTGCTATGATCATAAGCTCGGGGGCAAGACTCCTTATACCTACATCGAATCTGACCTGGTCATTCCCCTTTCCGGTACACCCATGAGCAACTGCCTTTGCTTTCTTTGATCTTGCGACATCGACCAGTTTTTTAACGATCAGGGGTCTTGCAAGTGCAGTAGCAAGTGGATATGTTTTTTCATATTTCATATTTGACTTAATCGAAGGATAAATAAAATCTTGTATAAAATCATCTTTCCCGTCTACGATTATTGCTTCGCATGCTCCCGTATCAAGAGCCCTCTGATATGCTTCCTCAAGATCATCAGGTTGCCCGCAATCGATCAGTGCAGCAATTACATCCATCTTATAATTTTCTTTTATCCAGTTTATTGATATGGAAGTATCGAGACCTCCAGAATAAGCCAGGACTACTTTATCACTCATCTTTTAAATTTCCTTTCAATCATTTGCATGGTAAAAATAATATTATTTTCATATCAATATTGTTTCATAAATTTCTGCATTTTTTCTGCATTATCCGCATTATCTGCAATACATATAATAGTATCGTCCCCGGCTACTGTACCCAGTATTTCTACAAAGTTCATCCCGTCCAGGATAGCAGCAGCTCCCTGGGCTTCTCCCGGATATGTCCTTATGACCATTATATTCTGAGCCTTTGATACGGATAAGACGCTTTCCTTGAATTTTGAACTGAATTTTTCATAATTAAACATATTTTCCTTGTAAAACCTGCTATCCAGCGAATAATACTCTTGCTGCTTGTGATTTCTCACTTTTGTAAGTCTTAATTCATTCAGATCCCTGGAAATAGTAGATTGGGTAACTGAAAATCCCCTGTCCTCCAGTTCTTTTACAAGTTCTTCCTGACAAGATATTTTCCTGCTATTGATTATTTCTTTTATTGTTTTAAGTCTTTCACGTCTGTTCATAAAATACTCCTGAAATATATAGGCTAGCTTTCAAAAATATAGGCCAGCAATGCTTTTTGTGCATACAATCTGTTTTCTGCCTGTTTTAAGACTATAGAGTTTGGACCACCAAGTACTTCAGCTGTTATTTCTTCACCTCTGTGCGCCGGAAGGCAGTGCATTATAATAACATCCTTAGCTGCGTGGCTTAGTATTTCCCTACTTACCTGATAGCTGGAAAGTTTTTTGACTTTCTTATCGCTTTCAGCATCACCCATACTTATCCAGACATCGGTATATACAATATCTGCATCTTCTATTGCCTTAACCGGATCAGTAACTATGGATACATCTGAACCTTTAATACTTTCTACATACTTCATTATTTCCTGTCCGGGCCCGTATTCCGATGGACTGCCTACTGTCAGTTTTAGACCCAGTTTTGACAGACTCACCATAAGGCTGTTTGTAACATTATTGCTATCTCCCATATAAGTGATCTTTAGCCCCGGCGACAGCAGCCCAGCTTCCTTTATCGTAAACAGGTCAGAAAGGACCTGGCAGGGATGATATGCATCAGTAAGCCCATTTATTACAGGTATGCTGCCTTCTTCTGCAAATATTTCTACAGTACTGTGGCTGAATGTCCTTATTACTACAGCATCAAGATAGACTGAAAATATTTTTGCAGTGTCAGCATAAGTCTCACCCCTTGATAGCTGCAGACTTTTCGCATCCAGATATATCGCATTACCACCCATCTGGCTTATTCCGGCCTCAAAGGAAAGTCTTGTACGCGTGGAATGCTTGTCAAAAAGCAGTGCAATATTCTTTCCTTCAAGAACTTTACTGTATTTTAACGGATCACTCTTCACATCCCCTGCAATATCCAGCAGGTAATCAATGGTTTTAGAGTCATAGTCCTTTAGAGTAAGAAAGTCTTTTTTATTCTTTTTACTCATTTTAGATATCCTTGATCTTATGGTCCAACCATTTTAATAATCTATCCAGATGGGATTTCTTTATAATAAGTGGCGGCAGGAACCTTAATGTATGGTCCGAAACCTTATTTATAACCAGGCCGTCCTCAAGGGCTTCACTTACAAGCCTGGCTGCAACTGGTTCGGAAAATTCCAGACCCACCATCAGTCCAGTTCCCCTTACATCACTTATTACTGAATATTTCTTTTTTAGTCTCCCTAATCTGGAAATAAAATAATTTCCAAGTTCCTTTGATCTATGGGAAAGTTCATTATTTAATATATAATCGATAACTGCAAGTCCTGCTGCACAGGACGCCGCATTTCCACCAAATGTAGACCCATGCGCACCCGGCGTAAAAGATTTGCTGACATCATCAGTCGATATTATTGCACCTATAGGCATGCCGCCTCCAAGGCTTTTAGCAACCACCAATATATTAGGAACTACTTCATAATTCTGATATGCAAACATATTTCCTGTTCTCCCAAACCCAGTTTGTACTTCATCAAAGATCAGCAGTATATTTTTTTTAACGCATATGTCTTTTAAATCCTGCAAAAATTCTTTTTTTGCCGGGTATACTCCTCCTTCGCCCTGGACAGGTTCAAGCATGATAGCACAAGTATTTTCATCTATTAATTCATTTACCGAATCAATATTATTAAATTCTGCGTACTTAAAACCTTTTAGAAGTGGTTCAAACTTCCTCTGTTTTTTCGGCTGTGCAGTAGCGGACAGGGCACCCATTGTCCTTCCATGGAAAGAACGTCCGAAAGTTATCACATCATATCTTTTATCACCGTACTTGTCTGTTGAGTATTTTCTCGCAAGTTTTATGGCGCCTTCTATTGATTCCGAACCACTATTTGCAAAAAATACCTTAGAACCAAAACCAGTTATTTTACATAATTTTTCTGCCAGTTCCACCTGAGGCAGATTATAATATACATTTGATGGCTGTATTAATTTTTCGACCTGTTTTTTAACAGCTTTTACAATAAATTTATTGCTATGACCGACATTGAGACACCCATAACCTGCTATAAAATCAATATATTTTTTATTCTCAACATCCCACAAATACTGCATTTTCCCTTTTAAAAACACTACTGGAAGCCTGCTGTAAGTCGGCATCAAATATTCGCCTCCCCAGCTAAAAATAGCACTATTATTAAGCTCGACCATTGTCCATTACTCCTTTTTATACTTTTTTGCTAGTTATCATCGTTCCAATGCCTTTATCTGTAAATATCTCCACAAGCACAGAATGCTCTCTTGTACCATTTAGAATATGTGTTCTTCCCACACTCCCGTCCAGGGCATCCATACATGCCCTAACTTTTGGTATCATGCCAGAATTTATTTTACCGTTCTCTATCATTTCAATGCACTGCTGGGAAGTAAGCCTTGATATTAGCTTGATATCACCTTTCCCCTTATCATCAAATATCCCATCAACATCCGTAAGCATGATCATTTTTTCTGCTTCCAGGGATCTGGCAATATCAGAAGCACATGAATCAGCATTTATATTATATGAATTTCCTTTTTCGTCTACTCCAAGCGTTGCGATAACCGGTATATGATTATTTGACAGGATATCATCAAGAAATTTCTTGTCTATGTTCTCTACTTCGCCTACATATCCAAGGTCGACCTCTACACCGTCTTTTTTATATATTTTTTTATTACATTTTATAAAGTTTGCATCATTGCCTGAAACTCCTACGGCAATATCACCATGTTGATTTAAAAAAGAGACAAGCTTGGAATTAATGCTTCCAACAAGTACTGTCTTTACCAGGCTGATCACTTCTTTAGTCGTTACCCTTAGGCCATCAATAAATTTTGCCTTTATCCCTTTTTCTTCCATAAGCTTTGTTATTTGCTTTCCTCCACCATGGATAAGTACCACTTTTATTCCCACAAATTTCATCAGTACCAGATCATTAAGAACACTTTTAATAATAGTGTCATTCTCCATCATGCTCCCGCCTATTTTTACAATCACTACCTTATTAAAATATTCCTTAATATACGGTAATGATTCAAGCAGTACGCTTACTTTCTGCATATATGAGTCATTGATGTCTTCACCATTTTCTTTATAGTATTCTAAATTTTTTATTTCATCACTTTTTCCCATTTGAGCAGAACCTCGCTAATTATTATAGATTTATTAAATTAGTTAATTATGATAAAGGGCATTTATCTTTATATAGTCAAAAGAAAGGTCTGATGTCCAGATTGTCCAGGCGCCTTTACCGTTTTTTAAATCGATGGCAATTTGTATTTCCTTTTTACTAAGAAGTTTTTTTGCTTTCTTTTTCTCAATATCTATGCCGATCCCACCTTCGACTATTTTTTCCCCTCCAAGGAATATATCAATATTATCAGGATCCATTTCACAGCCTGAGGCACCCAGTGCAGCATTTATTCTTCCCCAGTTAAGGTCCTGGCCAAAAATAGCTGTCTTAAAAAGATTTGAATTAGCGATCTTTAGAGCAGATGTTTTAGCCTGCAAATCATCACTGGCTCCGGATACTGATATTTCAATAAATTTAGTTGCCCCTTCCCCGTCCATCACAATCTTTTTTGCAAGATATTTCATTAAGTAAATGAGCCCCGCAGTAAACTTTTCATAGTTCTCTTCTGTTTCCTTATCCATATCAATACCGCTATTTCCATTGGCCATCACTATCACCGAATCATTTGTGCTCTGGCATCCATCTACAGAAATACTATTAAAACTGACAAGATTTGCATTTTTTAGAGCTTTATCCAGCAAGGATTTAGATATCTTTGCATCTGTTCCTATAAATGCAAGCATGGTTGCCATATTCGGTTCGATCATGCCTGAACCTTTGGCAATACCACCTACTATTATCTCTTTGCCCTCTCCAAGATCTATCTTTACCGCAATTTCTTTTTTTATAAGATCTGTTGTAAGGATTGCTTTTGCAGCACTGTTTCCACCTTCGGGATCAAGGGCAGCATAGCTTTTTTTAATTCCGTTTTCAATTTTTTCCATAGGAAGCTGTTTACCGATCACTCCAGTCGATGACACCAGCACTTCATTCTCTTTTATCCCCATGATATCACTGGCGATCTTTGCTGTTTTAACTGTATTTTCTATACCGGTTTTTCCCGTGCATGCATTTGCTATCCCACTGTTTACTACAATAGCCTTTACACCGCAGTTCTCCTGAATTTTTTGCCTGTCGAAGATGACAGGTGCAGCCTGGAATTTATTTGTTGTAAAAACTCCGCTACACACAGACGTATTGGGTGTGTATATTATACATATATCAGGTTTTCCGTACTTCTTTAAACCACAACTGGTACTGCCTGTAAAAAATCCAGGAACAGATGTTATTGTCCCGTTTTTCAATATCTCGTAATTATTATTATCTTTATCCTTTTTCATCTGTAAATCCATTCTATTTATTCTTTTTACTATCTCCACAAATCAGTCAAATATCAGCTGTATAATCCGTCTGATGCCAGTCCTTCGCTTTCTTCTAACCCAAACATCAGATTCATATTCTGTACAGCCTGTCCTGCGGCACCTTTTAAAAGATTATCTATTGCACTGAATACCTTAAGAGTAGAGGTCCTCTCATCATAGCTGATCCCGATAAGACATCGGTTCGTTCCCACTACATCCTTGAGTTGTGGAATGCCTTCAGTTAATATTTTTACAAATATGCTATTCTTATAAAAATCACTATAATCCTTGATTATACTTTTTTTGAAATCCTCCGGCTGGTCTTCTGCGATCTTGCAGTAGATAGAGGAAAAAATTCCCCTGTTTACGGGAAGCAGATGGGGGGTAAAATCAATTTTATAGTCGAGTCCTGATATTTTCCTGATCTCCTGTTCCATTTCCCCGATATGCCTGTGTCCTTTAGGGCTATAAGCATAAAAATTATTATTAATGTTGCCAAATAGATATGGCTCCTTTAGTTTCCTCCCAGCTCCGCTGACACCGGATTTTGAATCTACAGATATATGGTCCAGCTTAAGCCCAGTCTTGAGTAGAGGTGCAAGTCCAAGTATTACAGAAGTCGGATAACATCCTGGATTTGCTATATAAGAACTCTTTTTTATTAGATCCCTGTTTATTTCCGGCAGGCCATACACAAAATCTTTAAGAAGCTCCGGGATGATATGATCTTTGCCGTACCATATTTTATATGAATCCGGGTCATTTATCCTGAAATCAGAACCTATATCGATTATTTTTAAGTTCTTATTATCGATATTGTTTTTGATATGCTCCATGGAGCTATGAGGCGGCAGACATAAAAACAATAGATCTATATTCTCATAATCTTTTTTTAAAGCTGTCTCTTTAAATACGAGTCTACCTTCACTATCATCCTGTATGGATGGAAATACTTCTCCTACATCTTTATTTTTATAGGTCCTTGAAGTTAAAAAGCTTATATTAGAATATTTATGATTCTTAAGTATTTTAACAAGCTCAAGACCCGTATACCCCGATCCGCCTATTATTCCTATATTTATTTTTTCTTTCATATTAACTCCATTTAATATAATTGCATATTATACATAATATATAAATATTATGCAATTAATTTTTTGTTTAAAAAATGATATGAAATAGTGGACTGTGAAGGTTATTTACGATAGACTACATTTCTGTTTTCGTAGTCAGTTTTTGGTTAATATTTTCAGATCATAAAAGGTATTTACGATTAAATTACTTAGAGCGTTTACTGCCTCGGCGATTCGCTTGATATCTGATGCCTGAAGCTTGTTATTTTTCCCAACCTTGATGAAACCCTTAGAGGCGTCGATGATAAGCACATCCGTATTGTCGCGCTTTTGCTTAAGCACCATGATGATGGTTGGTATACCTGTACCGAAAAATATATTGGCTGGCAGTCCAATAATGGCATCGATATGGTTGTTCTCAATCAGGTTCTTTCGGATTGTTCCTTCTCCATTACCACGGAATAAAACGCCGTGCGGAAGAACAATGGTCATTATGCCATCAGGCTTGATGTGATACAGGTCGTGCAGCAAAAAGGCGTAGTCTTCTTTACCTTTTGGCGCCAGACCAAAACGAGTATAACGTGGGTCAGTATCTTTGCCTTCCTGATCCCAGTTTTGTGAATACGGTGGATTAGAAACAATCGCATCCACATAAAGTGGGTTATAGGTTCCGACCGGGTCACTATCTTCAAAATACGGCCAGTCGTCCTTTAAGGTGTCACCGTTGCG
>CAZKVA010000009.1:0-22604 GCA_964556035.1 uncultured Actinomycetota bacterium | reverse complement strand
GCCCTGATCTTTACTATGATGAAGATGACCCTGACTTGATAAGATATACGGGCGAAGATCTTTTTATAGATTCTGATAATCCAGCTATTATGGACCTGTCAAGAAGAATTATTGGCAATGAGACAAGTCCCATAAAGATTGCCGGCATACTTTATAATCATATAGTCCAGAATCTTTATTATGATTATGATAGAGCCGAAGACAGAGAATATGAGTTCATGAATGCTTCTGAGATCCTGGAAACCGGCAAGGGCGTATGTTCAGACTATTCTATCCTGTACGCAGCAATGCTAAGGTCAGTAGGTATCCCGGCAAGACTTGCTGCGGGAATACCTGTTTATGTTACCTTGCATGAAACAGGCAAAGAGCTGGATGTAGGACATGCATGGGTTGAGATCAAAATACCAGGATACGGCTGGATACCAATTGATATAACAACTGAAGAAAATTTCTGGACCAGTAATTATTTTCTGGATATAGTTACAGAGAGGGGTCCGGGATATATATATGAACACTCGACCATGGATTGGGGAAGCTACTATTATGACGGTTTTGATTATTCGTGGGCCGGACAGGATGTACCGGATGTAGACCAGGATTTTATTTTCAGGGTAAAAGATCTTGAGCTTGAAAATATTTTAAAGGATTGACATGTTTGGAAAATCGGCAAGAAACAATAAAACGATGGTGGCACTGTTTTCTTTGATCGTTTCTGTGATCCTTGTTGCCACAAAAGTGATAATTGCAATTATCACTAATAGTATAGGGGTATTTTCCGAGGCTCTCAATAATGGTCTTGATCTTGTTACGGTACTAATCGGATTTCTTGCTATAAGAATGTCACTTAAGCCTGCCGATAAGGACCATACATATGGACATGGGAAATATGAAAACCTTTCAGCTGCAGTGGAACTTATTATCATCTCGCTATTGAGCCTATTCATTATCTACCGGTCGATCCAAAGGATAATATACAGGGATTTCCAGCTTAATATCAATAATTATATATTTATTGTTCTTATAATCTCGGTAATCTTAAATATCATTAGAGTCTATTTTGTAGGCAGGGCTGCAAAGACACACCGTTCGTCCGTTTTTGAAGCAGAATTCCTGAATTACGCTACTGATATTGCAAGCTCCATCGTTATTATAGCCGGCCTGCTTTTTTCAAGGTCAGGATTTTTACTTGCTGACCCTATAGCTTCTATTGTTGTTTCTATAGCAGTTCTGGTCTTTGGGCTGAGATTATCTATTAAAGTCTTCAGGAATCTTCTTGACTATATCCCGGTTGAGATAACTGATAAGATCATTAAGTCATCTAAATCTTTCAAAGAGATCAAATCCATAAATGAATTAAGGATACATGAAGTCGGAAATATAAAATTCATAAACCTTAATATCAATATTGAAAAAAATATTTATCTTTCCCAGGTAGAGAAAATAAAAGAGAGATTTAAACAAAAGATCGAAAAGGATAATCCTGGTTGCCGCATAATCCTGGAAACAAAAACTGATTATAATAAAGATGATATTTATTCAAAGATAAAAGAAATAATCCTTAACCATAAAAATATTAAAGATATTCATAATATAAATATTTACCAGGTGGAAGACCATATAGATATATCCGTGCATGCACAATTAGTAAAAGAGCTTGATCTGAGTAAAACAGAGAGATTGACTAAAAAAGTAGAAATTGAACTCAAAAATGAGATAATATTATTAAGAAACATATACATTCACATTGAGGAAGCAAATATTAGGCAGTCCTGGAAAGATGTTACTGACAGTTCAAAATCATTTATAAACAGGATAAAGAAAGAAGTAAAAGAATATGCAGTTCCGTCTACCTGCCATAATTTTACAATTCTTAAAAAAGATAATAATTACAGTATTGCCTTTCATTGCAGATTGGGAAAAGACCTGAAAGTAGATCAGGCTCATTCAGTGGCCACGATAATTGAAAATATTATAAGAAAAAAGTTTAAAAATATAGAAGAAATATCAATTCATGTAGAGCCGGATAAAAAGTGATTGAGATGATCTCTGATAATAAAGATAGAATAAGCATCCCTACAACCTTTATTATTTTTGGTGCGACTGGTGATCTTGTCAGGAGGAAGATCGCGATTTCTTTGTTGAGATTATATTGTAAGGGTTTTATGCCTGAAAAATTTCAGGTACTCGCTATTTCGAGAAGGGACTACAGCAATAAACAGTTCAGGGATTTCATTTTTGAAAACTCTTTAATAGATTCAAAGTTTGAGTTTAGTAAAAAGAACATAGAAAACTTTTTAAAAAAAATAATCTATATTAAGGGCTATTTCAATGAAAAATCTACATATGAAAAAATAAAAAATCAGCTTCATAAAAATAATAATGGCTTAAATTTTTGTGATAATAAATTATATTACCTCGCAGTTCCTCCAAAATTTTATATTGATATATTTAAAAATCTTGCGGATTCAGGGCTGACTCTATCTTGTGATTCTGAATCAGGTTGGACAAGAGTACTGGTGGAAAAACCCTTTGGCAGAGATATAAATACAGCAACTAAGCTGGACCGGTTGCTTGGGAAACTCTTCATGGAAGAACAGATCTTTAGGATAGACCATTATCTTGCTAAAGACACAATAAGGAATATACTATTTTTTAGATTTTCCAATATTATTTTTGAGCCCATTTGGAATAATAAGTATATTGAAAAAGTCGAAATAAAATTGCTTGAAGACCTTGATATCGGGACCAGGGGATCATTCTATGACAATATAGGGGCATTAAGAGATGTTGGTCAAAATCACATTCTCCAGATGCTCGCACTTATAACGATGGAAAATCCAAAAGGACAGGGTGCGGAAAAAATCAGGGAGGGAAGAGTTAAAATATTGAAGTCTCTTGTAGCTATAAGTAAAACAGAAGATATCGAAAAAAATATTATAAGGGGCCAGTATAATGGCTATAGGGATAATAAAGATGTAGGAAGCACCTCAAAGACAGAGACATATTTTAATATAAAAGCCTATATTGCAAATAAAAGATGGAAGGATGTTCCCTTTTACCTTGAGAGCGGAAAAGCTCTTGACTCTAAAAAAACGGAAATAATGATATATTTCCGCAATGCTATCAATTGTTTATGTCTACAGGATCATAAAGATTCCGAACACCAGAATATACTAAGTATCAAGATTTTTCCAAAGGAAGGAATCTTTATAAGATTCTGGGCTAAAAAACCAGGACTCTAT
Organism: uncultured Actinomycetota bacterium; assembly: GCA_964556035.1. Taxonomy (GTDB): domain Bacteria; phylum Actinomycetota; class Humimicrobiia; order Humimicrobiales; family Humimicrobiaceae; genus M55B120. The sequence continues at coordinate 19,362 of CAZKVA010000009.1, read as the reverse complement.
AGTGATCTGGAGCCAAGAGATCTGGAATTTGAATATAGGACAATTGAGAATAAAGATACTGATGAATATCAAAAAGTACTGCTTGATTGTATGAGAGGGGACCAGACATTATTTACAAGTACCGAAGAAGTCAAACTAGCCTGGAAATATATCACTCCAATACTTAAAAACTGGTCCAGCACAAAACTTCATATATATAAGAAGAACAGCTCTGTTCCAATAATCAATAGAAGTGGGGGAATTCATGAATGATTTTAAAAAAATTGAAAGACTATCAAGACTAATAAGATACTATATACTTGTTTCTACGACCAGTGCAGGATCAGGGCATCCAACATCTTCCTTTTCTGCTGTTGAACTTATGTCCACACTCTTCTTTGGAGGATTTTTTAAATTTGATCCCGATAAACCAGATCATATTAATAATGACAGGCTTATTTTCTCAAAAGGTCATGCTTCCCCTCTCCTGTATTCACTCTGGGCTGCAGCCGGCGTGGTCGAAGAAAGTCAGTTATTGACTCTAAGGGATTTCAATAGTGATCTTGAGGGTCATCCGACCCCAAGATTTAAATATGCGGAAGCTTCTACAGGGTCTCTCGGTCAGGGCCTTTCTATTGGATTTGGAATGGCACTATCAGCAAAGTATATTGATAAATTAACCTATAGGACCTATGTACTCCTTGGAGATAGTGAAATGGCTGAAGGTTCACAATGGGAAGCAATACAACTGGCCTCATATTATAAATTGGGAAACTTAACAGCGATCCTTGATGTAAACAGGCTGGGCCAAAGAGGCGAGACCATGTTGGGCCGCAATACTTCTGCATATGAAGAAAGGATCAAAGCTTTTGGATGGAATACAATAATGGTAAATGGGCATAGTATTGAAGAAATAAATAAAGCTTATGATGAAGTGGTGGGAAGTAGTGACATGCCAACAATGATAATAGCGGATACAGTTAAGGGTAAAGGTGTCAGTTTTATCGAGGACATTGATGGTTGGCACGGGAAGACCCTTTCCGAGGAACAGAAAGATAGGGCCCTTATCGAATTAGGTAAGGTAGATAAAGATCTTGTTGGGGAACTTGTCCTTCCAGCCAATATAGAAAAAAAAGTGTATGGATCCAGGTCCGGTAACAAAGATAAACCTGATGATAATTCTTACAAGGTCGGAGATCTTGTATCAACCAGGGAAGCATATGGAAAAGCACTTATAAACATATATGATGATTTTCCGGAAATGGTCGTCCTTGATGCTGAAGTCAGTAATTCTACATATGCAAAGATATTTGGTGATGATTTTCCTAAAAAGTTTTTTGAGATGTTTATAGCAGAACAAAATATGGTAGGAGCGGCACTGGGACTCTCCTTAAGGGGAAAGATACCTTTTATATCGACATTTGCTGCATTTTTCAGCAGGGCATTTGACCAGATAAGGATGAGCCAATACTCAAATACTAATATTAAGTTTTCCGGCTCCCATTCTGGTGTATCCATAGGACCTGATGGTGCGTCACAGATGGGCCTGGAAGATATTGCGATGTTTCGTACTTTAATTGATTGTTCTGTTTTTTATCCATGCGATGCTGTATCAACGGAGGCAATTGTCCGACTTTCTGCATCATTTAAAGGTAATTCATATATAAGGACCACAAGGATGAGTACTCCTGTTCTCTACACTAATAAAGAATTATTTAAAGTAGGCGGCAGTAAGGTCCTCAGGGAGGACAGCAGTGACATCATTACTGTGTGTGCAGCCGGCATTACACTCCATGAAGCATTAAAGGCATATGAGGAATTACTAAAAGAAAATATTCATATTAAAATAATAGATACTTATAGCATAAAACCAATTGATGAAAAGACAATAAGGAATGCTTCTTTAAAATCTAAAGCAGTGATCACCGTGGAGGACCATTTTCCTGAAGGAGGACTCGGAGAAGCTGTATGCAGTATTGAAGGTATTGATTGTCCGGTGTATATTCTGGCTGTAAGAAAGATGCCGAGAAGCGGAACCCCGGACCAACTAATGAATTATGAAAGCATATCAAAAGAAGCTATAATTAAAAAGGTCAGAGAGGTTGCAGGTATCTGACCATTTTTATAATCATGCTATTTAAAGGAAGGTGATCATTATTAAGATCTTTATTGATTCAAGCAAACTTAGCGATATCAGCCAGGCATATGATTATGGACTTCTTGATGGAGTAACGACCAATCCCTCCCTTATAAGGGCTGCCGCTGATGAGGAAAAATTAAAAGGCGGAAGTATTGATATCGAAGACTATATTAAAAAGATCCTTTTGCTTGCCAGGGGAGTACCTGTCAGTCTTGAAGTCATAGGAACCGACTCTGAAAAAATGATCGATGAAGGTAGAAGGATTTATAAGCTTTTTAATCCTATTGCAGAAAATGTTTATGTAAAAATACCGGTCAATCCTTCGATCGGGGGAAAAAGCAGTAATAATTTTGATGGACTTAAAGCTATTAAGACATTATCGGGTGAAGGTATCCCCATCAATTGCACCCTTATCTTTACACCGGAACAAGCATTAATGGCTTCAAAGGCAGGAGCATCTTTTGTCTCACCCTTTGCCGGGAGGATCGATGACCTGATCCGATCTAAAAACAATCTTGAATTTAAAAAAACTGATTATTTCCCTGCTTACGGAGAGGAAAAGGATGGAGACGTCCTTGAAGACAATGGAATAATCTCAGGTATGGACCTGGTGGCCCAGATAAGGGAAATATTCGATAATTATGGCATATCTGAAACAAAAGTCCTTGCAGCCAGCATAAGAAATGCACGCCAGACAAGGGAAGCAGCACTAGCAGGTGCAGATATTGCTACACTTCCGATGAATGTGATAAAAGAGCTTTTAATCCACAACAAGACTATTGAAGGGATGAAGGGATTCATAAAAGATATTATTCCAGAATACAGGGATCTCTTAAACCGCGAACAATGATTCGATCTCTTGTTGAAGGTTTATTTTAATACCGGAGTAATTATGCAAATATTATACAACTCTGATAGAGAAATACTAGATAGTAAAGCATCAGACTTCTTTGCATATCATACAAAAAAAATACTCAAGAAGAAGGACCTTGTGCTCTGGGCGTTGCCTGGCGGCAGGAGTGTTTCGGGTATATTTAGATCATTGGCTAATAGGGATGACATACCATGGGGGAAAATACATCTCTTTATGATTGATGAAAGACTTGTACCTGTAGGTGATATAGAGAGTAATTACAGATTACTATATGAAAACCTGACAGGTAACTTACTAAAAAAAGGGAAGCTACCAACTGATAATATACATCCTTTCATTTTTAAACCTGCAGATAATGATCAAGGATCGGGAGAATATGAAGAAGAACTTAAGAGATTTGGGAACTTTTTTGATATTATTCTTTTAAGTTCCGGGGAAGATTGTCACATTGCCGGTATCTATCCGGGCCATCATTCTGTAAAAAATAAATATAAATATTTTTTTACAATGGATGATTCTCCTAAACCTCCAAAAGACAGGATGAGCAGCTCCAGGGCCCTTTTACTGAAAAGTATAGCTGCAGTGCTTCTTTTTTATGGAGATTCTAAGAAAAGTGCATTTGATGATTTTCTTGACAGTAATATTGATGATACCGAATGTCCCGCAAAAATTGTTACAAAAATAAATAATAGCCTTATTTTGACTGATCAAAAGAAATGATGAACGATAAAACCGAAAATATCTTAAAATATGAGAAAAGTCCTTATCTGCTGCAGCATGCCGGTAATCCCGTAAACTGGATGCCCTGGGGGGAAGAGGCCTTCCGGCTTGCCCAAAAGCAAGATAGACCTATTTTTCTTTCTATTGGGTATTCAACATGCCATTGGTGTCATGTAATGGAAAAAGAATCATTTGAAGATATAGATGTTGCTGACCTGATGAACAAGACTTTTGTTAATATAAAAGTTGACCGCGAGGAAAGACCTGATATTGATAAAATATATATGTCTGTGGCCCAGATGATGACTGGCAGGGGAGGTTGGCCCTTAACAATAATAATGACACCATCAAAGGAACCTTTTTTTGCAGCTACATATATACCAAAAGAAAGCAGAGGAGGCCAAACAGGTCTTATTCAATTAATACCTTTGATGGATAAATTATGGAAAACAAAAAGAAAAGATATATTAGATTCTAAAGATAAGATAAAAGATCTGCTAATAAGTACTGTGGACAATACTTCTAAAAGTCCAATAGATCATTCTGCGATTGAAAAAGCTTATAATGGTTTCCATAGCATTTATGACCGTGAAAATGGTGGTTTTGGGAATGCCCCCAAATTCCCGAGCGCTCATAATCTTTCATTTCTTTTAAATTACTGGAAAAAGAGCGGTAATACAGACTCTCTTGAAATGGTTGAAAAAACACTATCATCAATGCGCAATGGTGGAATATGGGATCATATCGGTTATGGTTTTCACCGCTACTCGACAGATAAAAAATGGATACTTCCTCATTTTGAAAAAATGTTATATGACCAGGCAATAAATGCATCTGCCTTCCTGGACGCATATCAAGTAACTGGTAAGGACATATACAAAGAGACTGTCAGGCACATCTATGATTATGTTAATGATAATATGAGGTCACACCAAGGAGCTTTTTACTCAGCTGAAGATGCTGATAGCGAAGGAGAAGAAGGTACTTTCTATGTTTGGGACAGTACAGAGATTACAGACCTGTTAGGAGAAGAAGATGGAAGCATTATTGAAAAAGTATTCAATATGAAGAAAAATGGTAATTTCCGGGATGAAGCAACTGGACATGAGTCCGGAAAGAATATACTTTTCAGAACAAAAACTTATGTGGAACTGGCAAAAGAAATGGAAATAGATATTGATGCTTTCACTAAGAAAATTGATGAGCTTATGGCAAAGCTTTATACCTACAGGAAAAATAGAATCCCTCCGTTCAAGGACGACAAGGTCTTAACTGACTGGAATGGTCTAATGGCTGCAGCATATGCAAGGGGAGGAAGGATCCTCGATGATCCAGAGCTGATAAAAATCGCAGAAGATTCCATTGCTTTTATTACTGCCAATATGACAAATGAGGATGATGGATTATTTCACAGATACAGGGAAGGGCAGTCCAGCATAAACGCAAATCTTGATGATTATGCATTTATGGTACTGGCGCTTATCGAACTATACCAGAGTACTTTTAAATTTGAATATATTAATAAAGCTTTGAAACTCCAAGAATATCTGGATAAATATTTTTGGGATGATAAAAATGGAGGCTACTTTTTTACTGATTTAAGAAGTGAAGAATTGATAGTGAGGCAGAAAGAAAGTTATGACGGAGCCATTCCTTCCGGGAATTCCGTATCAGCATTTAATCTCGTCAGGCTTGGCAGAATTACAATGGATGCTGAATTTGAAAAAAAAGCTACAAGAATTGGTGAAGTATTTGGAGAAAATATAAAGAACTCACCTGTCTCACACACCTACCTCCTATCTGTTATTGATTATCTGTCAGGACCATCTTATGAAATAATCATAGTAGATGGAGAAAAAAAAGAAGGATCAAAAGAATTTTTTAAAATTATAAACAAACATTTTATTCCGAATAAAATAGTGATTTACAAGTCAGAGGATCGAGATTTCAGCAAGGTCAGCGGACTAAAAGCATTTATCGATGAACTGCATCCGATAGATAATAAGCCAACTGCATATATCTGTAAGAATTATTACTGTGAACTTCCTGTTACCAATAAAGAAGATCTAATAAAATCATTAGATATCATAGGAAATAAATAAATCCCGAGTTATCTTTCACCGTAGTTTGCACCTTAGGTTACTAAAAATCTCGGGACATATCCAAAAACTTTTCTCAGGGACTTTTCGGGTTTTAAACCTGGAAACACTTTCTTTCAAAAATGCTCCCTAGCTTTACCTGAAAGTTGCCTCCTGCCTAAGGAATAAATAAAAGATATCAAAAATGATTTTTCATGTCAATATCATTTTAAGTTTTTTAAATATTTTTATAAAATCATCACTTGATCATTTTAAAATGTTTATTCGATAAATAGATTAATTAATAATCGAAGGTATTGTAAAATATTAAATTAAAAACATATCTTATTGGCAAAAGTCTATATTTTATATATAGTATTAGATTATTTTTAAACAGATTAAGGCCTGAGGAAGAAGCGATATGGTACCTGCGATGACGAAAAACGTAAAGATGTGTAAAAATAGCGACTGCCCGAAGAGTTGGACAAGCCAAGATCCAGTTTTCGGACAGGCTTCCAAAAAATTGAGCAGTGGATAGAATATAATGAAAATAATTAAGAATATAACAGTAATAGGTCTCGGGCTCATAGGCGGCTCTTTAGCCATGGCACTTAAGGCTCTCGAAGATGATTTTTTAATTACTGGTTTTGATCTAGAAGAAGAAGCAATGAATATTGCTAAATACCGGGATATTATTGACAGGGTTGCTTTAAATCCCAAAGATGCAGTCAGCGATGCTGACCTTATCATAATAGCTACACCTATAAGCAAGACAGTTGAGGTCATTAAATCAATAAAAGACAGGCTTAAAAAAGGTGTAATAATAACTGATGTCGGAAGCGCAAAGGAAAGAACGGTGAAGATGGTAAATGAGATACTTCCACCAGATATATCTTTTATTGGTGGACATCCCATGGCTGGTTCTGAAAATGAAGGAGTTCTTTCGGCAAAACCTGAACTTTTTAGAAACGCTTTCTATGTCCTGACTCCCACAAATAATACTGCTACTGATAATTTACTTACGCTTCATACTCTTTTTACAAGGATTGGTGCAAAAGTGATCTCGATCAGCCCAAAGGAGCATGATGAAAATGTAGCATTGATCAGCCACTTGCCTCATGTACTTTCAACAAATCTTGTCGAGCTTATTGATGACCGACAAAAAGAATTAAAGAATCTTTTCCGTTTGTGCGCCGGGGGATTCAGGGACATGACGAGAATCGCAGCTTCAAACACAAAAATGTGGCTGGATATTTCACTTGAGAATAAGAAAGAGATCATTAAATCAATAGAGCTATATATAGATTATTTAAATAATTTCAAAGAAGGTCTCTTAAGAGATGATTCTGAGTATATAAAAAAACATTACCGGAGGGCTCAGAAAGCAAGGACAAACCTACCAAAATATGTGGAGAAAGATATCTCCAAGCTATACGAGCTTAAAATCGCTATTCCTGACAAGTCTGGTGTTCTTAGTGATATAACTCTTGGATTAAGTTCCAGGGGAATAAACATAGAAGATATTTCTATATTTCATTCTACTGAATTTTCTAATGGAGGCATATTGAAATTGCTGGTCCAGGGTGATAAAGATAGTCAATTAGCTAAAGAAGTGATTGAAAAAGCAGGATATGATATTACCGTAAAGAAGGTCCTGGGCGAATAATATGGAAATTCAGGGAGCAAAAAGCTTAAATGGAGACATAAGAGTACCAGGAGATAAATCGATCTCCCACAGAAGTGCTATCATATCTTCAATCTCAGGGGGAAAGGTCATCGTCGAAAATTACTTGTTTTCACAGGATTGCATTAACACAATAGAGATCCTTAGAAATCTTGGTGTGAAAATAGAAAATACAGATAATGACTTAATGATCCATGGAGTTAAAACTGCAAACATGATCGAACCACGGGTAGTGCTTGATGTTGGAAATTCCGGAACTGCTCTACGTCTTTTAGCCGGAGTTCTTGCCTCTACTGATTTTATGTCGATTCTTAGCGGTGATGTTTCGATCAATAACCGCCCGATGAAAAGAATAATAGATCCTTTAAGATTAATGGGTGCATCAGTATATGGGAGAGATAATAATAAAAAAGCACCTCTAGTAATATTTGGAAATAAGAAGCTTCAGGGAAAGAGATTTGAATTTTCACTTTCAAGCGCTCAACTGAAATCCTGCATTCTTCTTGCAGCCCTGAATGCTGAAGGAGTGACTGAAATAATTCAACCCGAAACAAGCAGGGACCATACTGAAAGAATGCTTCAATACTTTGGTGCAGACATTAAGTTTGATGGAAAATATACCATATTGGATCCATCCAGGGGATTAGAAGCAAAAAATATCTATGTTCCTGGAGATATTTCTTCGGCTGCCTTCATCATAGTGGCGACATTGATCCTTAAGAATTCCCATACTCTTATACGTGATGTAGGAGTAAATCCTACAAGAAATTATTTCTTAGAGATCTTAAAAAAAATGGGGGCAAACATAGAAATCAAAAATATAAGAACAATAAGCAATGAACCGGTAGCTGATATCGAGACATTTTCAAGCGATCTTACTTCTGTAGAGATTGGAAAACAATGGATACCAAATATTATAGATGAGATTCCGGTACTTGCTGTTGCGGCTTCCAGGGCCAATGGCAGAACCATTATTGAAGGAGCTGGAGAATTAAGAAATAAAGAAAGTGACAGAATATCTGCTCTAAGCACCCAGTTAAAAATAATCGGAGTAGATATAAGAGAACAAAAAGATGGTTTTGAGATAATCGGGAACAGCAATAGCGATATCAGCGGCGGAACAGTCGAGAGCATGGGGGATCACCGGATAGCGATGTCGCTTGCAATACTCTCACTACTGTCAAAAAATACTACAAATATTCTTGATTCTGATTGTATTGATACTTCTTTCCCTGGATTTAAATACATACTTAAGAAATTAATTGCCTGATAAGGAGCAAAATATTAGCTATAAAAAGAAGAATAATAATATTATCACAATAGACGGTCCGGCTGGTAGCGGCAAAAGTACTATTGCCAAGATACTTGCCAGGGACCTGGATCTGAACTATATCGATACTGGTGCGATGTACCGGACAATGACTCTTATAGCATTAAGAAATAATATAGATCTCGAGGATGAAGAAACAATACTGGAGATCGCAAAAAAATCAAAGCTACAAATAGATAATAGGGCTGGCGATGAAAATGAGTATACTTCCGTAAAAATAAATGGGGAGGATATCACGAAAGACATAAGAAGCAGCCGGGTAGGTTCAGCGGTTTCAATTGTTTCCAGGCTTTCAGGTATTAGAAAATATTTAGTGAGTCTTCAAAGATCGATGGCTTCAAGTGGAAAATCCGTTCTTGAGGGGAGAGATACTGGAAGCGTTGTCTGCCCTGATGCCGATTTAAAGATATTTCTTACTGCCAGCATCTCCGAAAGAGTAAGAAGAAGAAGACTACAGCTTGAAGGCAAAAACCAACCGATGGATGAGATCTCCATCAAGCAAGAGATAAACGACAGAGACATGATCGACAGTAACAGGAAAGATAGCCCCCTGATCATTCCGGAAGATGGAATAAAGCTAGATACTTCCGGACTGACAATCAATGAAGTAGTAGAAAGGATAAAAAAATTATATTATGTGCGCACAAAAGCTTAAATACAAACATGGCAAAGCATATTGGTTTATTTTTAATCTAACTCAGTATGTTCTAAAAGGTATATTCACTATCCTTTATAGGGTTAATATTAAAGGCCAGGATAAAATTCCAAGAAAAGGCAAATATCTTATTTGTTCTAATCATATAAGCTATCTTGATTCTGTATTGATAGGAGCATATTTGCCCAGGTTTACTTATTTTATGGCAAAAAGAGAGTTATTCACATTTAGTTTAATTTCTAATCTTGTTACCTTTTACAATGCATTTCCTATTAACAGGGCCATCATTGACAGAGCTACTTTCAATACCGCACTTAATATTTTAAAAAATGAAAACATACTATGTCTCTTCCCTGAAGGAACAAGATCTGTTGACGGTAAAATAGGCGAAGGTAAAAAAGGTATAGGCTTGATATCATTTCTTTCAGGTGCACCGGTCATCCCCATGGTTATTGTCGGTTCAAATAAAATAATTCAAAAACCGCATAAACGCATATTTTTCCCAAAAATAAAAATAGCGATCGGAGACACCATTGATACTGCAAGGATCATAAAAGAAAATAATAGAAAAGATGCTATTCAAATAATTGTAGATGATACTATGAGATCATTAAAAAAACTCTATAAAAATACAAGCAGGAATAAATAGATTCATATGGAAGTAGAAATCTCTAAATATTCAGGATATTGCTTTGGAGTAAAGAGAGCATTAAATATAGTAAAAAAAACCCTGGATAAATATAGTGGATCAGGTAAAAAAGTATTTACCCTGGGATCTGTCATACACAATCCCGGAGTCATAAAAGAACTATCAAGTATGGGTCTAGCCTCTGCAAAAGAACCTGAAGATATAAAACCGGGAAGCACATTGATCATCAGGTCTCACGGGATGTCACCAAGAGTCCTTAAAGATCTTTTACAGAAAAAAATAGAAATAATAGATGCGACATGTCCATTCGTAAAAAAAGCCCAGGCAAAAGTAAAAAAACTTGAAAGCCAGGGATATTTTGTCCTGGTTATCGGAAACAGGGGCCATCCTGAAGTCATCGGCATAAAGGAACAACTGGATGACAGCAATGTCAAAGTAATTGAAAATACACTTGAAGCTTCTGGTCTGGGCTTTATGAAGAAAATAGGTGTAGTAATCCAGACCACCCAAACAGCTGAAAGAGTAAAAGATATAACTTCGGTACTTATTGATAAGTGTGAGGAACTTTTAATATGCAATACTATTTGTGATACAACTAAAAACCGTCAGGAATCTACAAAAAAACTATCCAAAAAAGTAGATGTGATGATCGTAGCTGGTGGGAAAAATAGTGCAAACACAACCCATCTTGCTGATATTTCACTAAGTGAAAATAAAAGTACCTACCATATAGAGAGTTATAATGAAATAAAACCAGCATGGTTTAAATATTCCGCTAAAATAGGGATAAGTGGTGGCGCATCAACCCCTGAGAAAGATATAACCGATATTAAAAAAATGATCGAAGGTATTGACTCTTGAAGGATATTACTTGCTGTAATAATAGATGTATTTTTTGTTTTGTCGACCAGCTACCTGAAAATCTCAGGCCTTCGCTATATATAAAAGATGATGATTACCTGCTTTCGTATATGTATGGAAATTTTGTCACTCTTACAAATATATCAGAAAATGATATTGAGAAGATAATCAAGTACCGGCTTGAACCATTATATGTTTCTGTTCATGCCCTGGACCCAGATCTTAGAGGTATTATTTTCAGAAATAAGGATCACTTGAAAGGACTGGTAAACCTAAAAAGACTTGATAAAGCAAAGATTGGAACAAATATTCAGATAGTACTTGTCTCCGGATTAAATGATGGTAAAAACCTTATAGATACCCTGGAAGGATTGTTAAAAGACTTTAAAAATATTATATCTATTGGAATAGTGCCAGTAGGGATCACCAGATACAATAAACAGCAAACACTCAAACCTTTTAGCATAAGTGCAGTCAATAATACCATAGAAATAGTAGACAGATTCAATAAAGAACACTATGGTCCTGACGGAAAAAAAATGGTATTTCTATCAGATGAATTTTATATCATGGCCGGTATCGATCTTCCGATCTATGAAAGCTATGGGGATTTTAGCCAGATTGAAAATGGTATAGGGAAAACAATAGATTTTCTCTATGGTATAAAAAGCAGCATAAAAGCACTTGATGCAAATATCAATTCTTTTCCTGAACAAAGGCGAAAATCTCTTATGGTAAGTTCAGAATATGGTACTGTGGTCCTCAAGGAAGCAATTGAAATAATAATTAATAATTTATCCAGCAGAGGTCCATTAAAAATGATTATGGATAATATGGAAATACTTACAGTGCGTAATGATTTTCTTGGAGGTAATGTAAAGGTGACGGGACTTTTAGCAGGATGTGATATCATTAGTAGTCTTAAAAAGACTAGTACTTTAAGATATGACAATATCTTTATTCCTGACTGTATTTTTAATGATGATGGATTTTCGATAGACAATTTAAGCAAAGACAATATAATGGAGACCTGTAATAATATTAACCTGGTAGATGAAGGCATTCAAAGTTTTATTAATTGTATTACAGGTATAGAAAAATAAGACTTAAGTTTAACAAAATAATAAGATAATTAGAAAAAGAGTATTAATGGAAAACTTACCGAAAGTAGCGATAATAGGACGACCAAATATTGGTAAATCTACTTTGATAAACAGGATTTGTAAGACCAGGGAAGCTATTGTCCATCAGCAGCCCATGATAACCCGTGACCGAAAATATTATTTGAGTGACTGGAATAACAAAGATTTTTATTTATTGGACACAGGCGGTATCGATCTAAAATCAACAAAAAAATTGAGTCTGGAAATATTTATCCAGGCTAAAAAAGCAATAGATGAGGCTGATGTCATTATTTTTATGGTGGATATATCAGAACCTGTATCCGTGATGGATGGGGAAATAGCGCAAATACTCAGAAAATCTGAAAAAGAAATCATATTTGTTGGAAATAAATGGGATGATCCAGGAAGAAGCTTTTATACAGAGGATTATCTTGAATTTGGTTTTGGATATCCTCTAAAAATATCCGCAATACACGGTAAAAATATCGGGGACCTGCTTGACCTGGTTACTGAGAGGCTACCGGCAGATTCCCGTGATCAAAAAATAAATCAAGATGAACTGCCGGTAATATCAATACTTGGGAGACCTAATGTTGGAAAATCTACCCTGTTTAATACTTTCATCCGCGAGGAAAGAGCTATCGTAGACGAGATAGAGGGAACAACCAGGGATAGTATAGATAGTATTGTGACCATAAGAGAAAAAAGCTATAAATTTATTGATACAGCTGGTTTAAAAAGACAAAAAAAGAATATGGATGATCTTGAATACTATAGCAAGCTCAGAACAGAAAGAGCTGCAAGTGAGTCTGATATTGCACTAATTTTGGTCGATAGCAGCAAGCTAAAAATAACAAAACAGGATGTCAAGATCGTTGAGATGTGTATTGATAAAGGGATCAGTATATGTATTGTCTTCAGTAAGATAGATCTTGCAAATAGTGAGATACTTGATGCATTAATAAAAGATCTTGACTATAGCTTGCGGTTTGCACATTTTATTCCTTTCTTAAAGATCAGTGCAAACACAAAAAAAGGTTTGGGAAGCCTGGTAAAAATGATCGATACTCTAATGGAGGAACGGACAAAAAAAATATCAGACAAGAAACTCACAGAGCTCTTTAAGAGTCTGACACATAAAAAAGGTATTTTTATTAAAGGAAAACAATTTAAAGTAAAATTTGTCAGACAAATAAAAACTTCTCCTCCATCATTTTTAATATTTTCCAATCTTGATGCTACCAGAAAAGTCAATATAAGAAGATATATTGAAAACAATATAAGGGAAGAATTTGATTTTACCGGCGCTCCAATTTTTTTAAAATTTAAATACTAATAAGACCAAGTGAGAAAAAATAAAATAACTGTTATAGGCGCTGGAAGCTGGGGGACAACACTGGCTGTTCTTCTTGCGGACAAAGAATACGAAGTATCGCTTTGGACCCATAGAGAGGAGACATGCAAAGAAATATTATCTAAACGAAAAAATATTAAATATACCAAAGATCTTATATTGCCAGATAATATAAATGCTTTTCATGAAATCGATGATCGCGTGGTTTACGGTTCCGAGATAATAATACTGGCAGTACCTTCTCATGCATTAAGGGAAACAGTTAAAAAATTCTATGATATTTTTGAATCAACAGCTGATTCTGCAAGATGTGTCCTAAATGTAGCTAAAGGATTTGAGACTGGAACAAATCTGCGTCTTTCCGAAGTTCTTGAAGAAGTCCTTCCTGATACACTTAAGAAGAAGACTTGTTCTCTTTCCGGACCAAATATTGCGGTAGAAGTTGCCAGGAAGCTCCCAAGTGTCTCTGTAGTTGCTTCTAAAAATACTGAACTCCTCAAATTTATACAATCTGTTCTTTCTACCGACAACTTCAGGATATACACCAATAAAGATGTTCCAGGTGTTGAAGTAGGAGGTGCTGTAAAGAATATTATAGCAATCGCATCAGGTATCTCTGATGGTCTTGGTTATGGCGCCAATACAAAAGCATCACTCATAACGAGAGGATTACATGAACTTTCAAAATTCGGGACAAAGCTTGGAGCAAATCCACTTACTTTCTCTGGTGCTGCAGTCATGGGTGATTTAATAGCTACATGTATCAGTGAGCACAGCCGTAATAGAAATGTAGGAGAAAGATTGGCAAGTGGCGAAAAAATTGATCAGATAATGAATAGTATGTATATGGTCGCAGAGGGTGTTAGAACTACAAAAGCAGTATACGAGATCGCGGTAAAAAAAAATCTGGATGTTCCTATAACGGAATGTATATACGAGATCATATATAAGGACCTGAGTCCCGAAGGATCAGTTAAAAAACTTATGAGCCGTAAGTTTAAACCTGAAATTGAAGATTTGATATAAGCAAATTCTTTACTATTTAATTCTATTAATTTAGAATATGATTTGGCGGGACGTGGCGCAGTTTGGCTAGCGCACCAGTATGGGGTACTGGGGGTCGGAGGTTCAAATCCTCTCGTCCCGACCAAGTCGCTACTAATATTAGCTGAGTGTAGCGAAGTGACTAAGGCAAACATGCCCCAAGTGCATGTTTACAGGATTTGAAAAGACGGACTGAGCGTTAGCGAGGGAGACTGCGTCTCTGCAGCGAGCGTGAGCGAGACGAAAGAACAAATCCTCTAGTCCCGACCAAGAAAAACCATAGTTGGTGAAAGGGTTGTATTGGAAAGTAATATAAAATTCGGCACTGATGGATGGAGATCGATAATAGCCCGTGAATTTACTTTTGATAACCTGAGATTAGTAGCACAGGCCATCGGACAATATCTAAAAGATGAATCTTCTGATAGAAATGGTATTTTTATTGGGTATGATAATAGATTCCTCTCAGAAGAGTTTGGCCTTGAAGCGGGAAAAGTCCTTTCGTTAATGGATTTTAAGATATATATAGCCGAAGAAGCGGTCCCTACCCCGGTTACAGCATTTATGGTAAGAGATCTCAAACTTGATGGTGGGCTGATGATAACGGCAAGCCATAATCCTTCGCAATATAATGGTATTAAGTTTATACCCTATTATGGTGGGCCAGCTTTAGCTGGGGTAACAGAGAATATTGAAAAAAATTTAAAAAAAATTGCAGATGGAAGTATTAAGAAAGTCGATATTTATTCAATAGATAATAAATCTATAGAATCAAAAATATCTATCATCTCAGATTTTAATAACTATAAAAAAAGCCTGGTATCCCTACTGGACGTAGATCTAATAAAAAATTCCGGATTAAAAGTAACTGTGGACACCATGAACGGTGCCGCATTCCATATTATGCCGGATATCCTTCAAAATGTTCTCGGACTTGAGATAGATGTATTAAATGGTGACAGGGACCCTTTATTTGGCGGTAAATTGCCAGATCCTTCCGAGAAGAATCTTTCTGACCTAAAAGTGGCAATGATAGAAAACTCATCTGATATCGGCCTTGCACTGGATGGTGACGCTGATAGGTTTGGTGTAATAGATAGGAAGGGAGTTTTTTTAAATCCTAATAATATTATTTCACTTTGCCTTTATTACCTTCTTTCAACCAGGAAATATGAAAAAGATGATTCTGTAGTAAGGACTGTTGCTACAACCCATCTCCTTGATGCTATTTGTAAAAAAAATAATATTGATCTTATTGAAAAACCAGTAGGATTTAAATATATTGGAAAAGAAATGTTAAATGGTAAAATAATAATAGGTGGAGAAGAAAGTGGTGGATTAAGCATAAAGGATCATATTCCGGAAAAAGACGGTCTTATAGCAAATCTGCTTATTCTGGAGATACAGGCATATTTGAAAAATAAATATGGCGACTTTTATATTTCTGACTATTTAGAAAAAATATATGAAGAATTCGGGACCTTTTACAATACTAGACTGGACCTGGATGTACCAGAGAAACGAAAAAATGTTATCATTGAATATTTTTCTGGTCTAGAGAATCATAAGCTTGACAAAAGAGTTGTAAGGGAATTATTGAATATTGACGGGGCTAAAGTAATATTTGATGATGGTAGTTGGGTCCTTGTAAGGGCTTCGGGTACTGAACCTTTGATCAGATGCTATATAGAATCTACGAATAAGGAATTTTTTGAAATTTTAAAAGACTTTGTAAGGAAAAACATAGATAGGCTGATTGATTAATATGAATAAGCATGAAAATAATAACAATACTGAATCTATCAGAGAATATAAAGCTGATATAACAGAAGAGATCTCCGAAAAAGTATTAATGCAGCTAAAAAAGATCCTTCCGGGGGAAAAGGGGCTGCTGGTGGTCAAAGGTCCAAATATCGGTGATGAGTTTTATATTGAAAAGGATGAATTTATTATTGGCAGAAGCCCTGAATCTGATGTCTTATTGGATGATATAACAGTATCACGTAAACATGCGCTTCTAAAAAAAGATGGCAATGATTACAGGCTTCTTGATGCAGGCAGCTTAAACGGAAGCTATCTTAATGGCAATATAATCGAAGAAGCAATTCTTTCAAATGGTGATCGAATACAAATAGGAAAATATATTTTTATATATTTTTCGATTAAATAAAGCTTAACATTATGGATGAAATAAAGAAAAATAAAGCGGAAAGCCTTACAATAGGGAAGCTAATAAAGAAATTAAAAAAGGCTTACCCTGACTTAACAAGCAGCAAATTAAGATTTCTTGAAACACAGGGCCTTGTAACTCCAAAAAGATCGATCAATAAATACAGGGTTTATTACAGGGAAGATATTGAAAAAATAAATTTTATATTAAAGATGCAGAAAGAATTTTACCTTCCACTTGATATCATTAAGGAAAAAATAAAATCAAAAAAGTTTAAGAATTATTTAGAGTCAGGAAAGGATCTTAAAAATCTGCAGTTAAAATTAGGTGAGGAATTTAAGCAAGAACAGCAAGAAGATTATTATACAATCGACGAACTAAAGAAAAAGTTAAAATTATCCCAATCATTTATTGATGAGCTCCTTAACTATGACCTTGTGGAATGGAAGCATGAAAACGGCAATTCAATTATAAATGGCAGTGATATTGAAATAATTAAGATGGCTATTGAATTGTCAAAATATGGTATACATATAAAGCATTTAAAATTATTTGAAAATTTTGCTGTGAGACATGCTTCTTTTATCCAGCAGATCATTATGCCGCTTATGATATCCTCAAAAAAGGACCAGCACAGAAAAGGTAAAAAAGTCGCTCTTTTACTTGAAAGAAGACTCTGTGATTTACACGAGCTGCTGCTAAAAAAGGAAAATAGAAAGTTTCTGGAAAAACATAAATGAAAAAAACGGCTTCTATTATTCTTTTTATTAAAATTTTCACAATTTTTATTGTATTTACCTTATTTTTCCCTGCATCTGTACTTCATGCCGATATAGGGATACAGCCTGAAATATCTGGAGTATCCGGCATTGATTCTTCTGTAAACAGCAGTAATGGGTTTGCTCTCTATGAAGACAAAATAAATATTGAAGCGCAAAACGCAATAATTATGGATTATAGGACAGGAAATATCCTCTGGGAAAAGCAATCGAAAACATCTGTTTATCCTGCAAGCATAACAAAGATAATGACAGGTATCCTGGTAATTGAGAATATAGATGATCTTGGCCAAGTAGTTTTAATCCCTGACAGTGCAACAGGAATAAACCATTCAGTCTTTAGGTTCTCAAAAGATGACAGCATTACTCTTCTTGATCTTCTAAAGGCGTCACTTATAAGCTCTCACAATAATGCAACAATTGCACTTGGAGAATATATTTCAGGAAGTGATGAAGAATTTGTAGAGCTTATGAATGCTAAGGCAGTAGGTCTTGGTGCATTTTCTACAAATTTTGAAAATACCAATGGACTTGATTCTGAATATCCAGATCATAAAACCACTGCTTATGATATTGCATTAATAGCAAAATATGCTATGGAAAACGAGCTTTTCAGAGAGATAGTGGGAACAGAGTCTGATACTATAATCTTAAACGATGAGAGCATTTTGTTGAAAAACACTAATAAGCTTTTAAAATATGATTTTATAAAAGGGATAAAGACCGGATATACTGAAAATGCGGGTTTCTGTCTTGCTTCATTTTCAGATCTTGATGACCATGAACTTATTGTGGTAGTATTAAATAGCAGTTTTGAAGAAAGAGAAAATGATATTATAAAGCTTATTGAATGGGCCCACAAAAATATTAAGTATTCAACTATTATTGATTCAAGCAAAAGTGTTGAAACTGTTATCTTAGGTTCAGATACAAAAGTAAGGCTTAATCTCTATCCTGAAGATAATATTTCGAAAATGGTTCACATCACCAGCAATCATATAAATATCGAACAAAACATAGATAATGATCTACTTTCACTTCCTTTTGATAAAAACCGATCTGTTGGCTCGATAGAGGTTTTTATAAATGATAAAAGTATTGGGAAAACAGGCATAATAAGCAAGGTAGCAGTTGATGAGCCCTATATTAAACAAAATATTTCAAATGTTTTAGAAAAAAAGAAGCTAACAGTATTAATATGTATTTTTGCGTTTTACTTTTTGGTAATTATATTTATAATACTTAGAAGTTTATTATTGAAAAAAACATGATTTATTGGAGGTAATGTAAATTGAGAACAAACAAATCAATATTATTGAGGATGCTTTTTTTGTCCACTCTAATAGTAGTATTTTCTTTTGTGTTGACATTTAGTCTTTCTGGTTGCGGACCAGCTGCTTCTCCCGAAGAGGAAGCCATTCAGGAAGAATCCATCCAGACTGAAGAAGTAGCAGAGGAAAGTGACGATACACCAGAAGAGACTTCTGAGGAAGTTACTGAAGAAATTGAGGAAACAGAGAGCAGTATAGCAAATATGGAGATAACCGGGAATATTAATATGCTAAGTGGAGAGGAATTATCAGATGAAGTGCTTAATAGCAGACCGGTTGCTGTAATGATAGAAAATAGTCCTGACTCCAGACCGCAATCAGGCCTTATAAATGCAGATATTGTTTTTGAGGTTGTAGATGAATATGGGATTACAAGATATGTAGCCATATTCTCTTCAAAGGATGCTGAGATAATGGGTCCTGTTAGAAGTGCAAGAATATATTATGCAGAGATCGCCAGAAGCTTTGACCCGATATATACATTCTGGGGGACTTATCCGGATGCCTACGAAGTTATAAAAAAACTGGATATGGATGTTCTTGATGCTAATAGCGATGCCTATGTCCCATATACAAATTCAGGTTGGAGA
>CAZKVA010000008.1:0-23013 GCA_964556035.1 uncultured Actinomycetota bacterium | reverse complement strand
TTATGGGGGAAACGGGGGTTTTAAAGGTGAGAGAAATTTTCGTTCTTCAGAGCTGATTGCTTATTGTTGTTGTTCTGCGATGACATAGCACGAATTACTTTATTAATAATCTAAATAAAACAGGTCAACCCAGCGAGGCTGTTCAGCAAAGCTCATTATCCGGTGAGGGGTGGTCTTCATCTACCCTTCAGCTGCATCTTTCTTTTTTTGAGTTTTCTTATTTTTGGCTTTTTTTTGGGTAAAACCAAGCTTTTCCTTGATAGATCCTTCGATCTCTTCTCTTATTTTTTCGTTCTGCATCAAGAAGATTTTGGCGTTTTCCCTGCCCTGGCCGATCCTTTCTTCTTTATAAGAATACCAGGATCCGCTTTTTTCAAGTACGCCAAGATCGGAGCCTACATCCAGCAGGCTTCCTTCCCTGGATATGCCCAGGCCGTACATGATATCAAATTCTGCTATCTTGAAAGGAGGGGCGACCTTGTTTTTTGCTACTTTTACCCTTACCCTGTTTCCTACCACATCCGTACCGCTTTTAATGAGGTCTATCCGCCTTATATCCAGCCTGACAGAAGAATAAAATTTTAATGCCCTTCCCCCGGGGGTCACTTCGGGATTACCAAACATAATACCGATCTTCTCCCGTAGCTGGTTTATAAATACTACTGATGTCTTTGTCTTGCTAACCACTCCTGTAAGTTTCCTCATAGCCTTTGACATCAGCCTTGCCTGCAGTCCTACATGTGTGTCACCCATTTCCCCTTCAAGTTCTGCTCTTGGCACAAGAGCCGCTACAGAGTCTATCACGATAACATCCAGTGCACCGCTCTTTAAAAGTATTTCAGTTATTTCAAGTGCTTGTTCACCACTATCAGGTTGGGACAATAGAAGCTCTTCTATGTTCACGCCAAGGTTTCTTGCATATATCGGGTCAAGTGCATGCTCAGCATCAATAAAGGCAGCAATGCCTCCGCTTTTCTGGGCATTTGCTACAACATGCAGGGCAAGAGTTGTCTTTCCTGATGCTTCAGGTCCATAGATCTCTGTTACCCTCCCTCTGGGGATCCCCCCGATACCAAGAGCAGTGTCAAGCTCAAAAGAACTTGTTGATATCGACTCTATACCCTCAAGGGCGCCTGCTTCTCCAAGCTTCATTATTGATCCGACACCATACTGCCTCTCTATTTGAGACACTGTATTATCTATGATCTTATCCCTATCCATCTAATGACCTCCACTGATTGAATATATATTTTTAGTAATTTATGCAATTGTATATATGTATAATTATAAATTATATCATAATAATTTTTTTAAATCTATTTTAGACTAAATTCCCTTAATTTTGTATGCCGGACCCCGGCAGGATCCAGGATACTTTCAAACAAAGCTATGCTCCTGCACTCTATCCTTATAAGTGGGATCGTTCCAGCCTCCTTTATTGCATAAGTAATATCCCCTGGATGACGGACCCGTGCTATGGTCATATGAGCTATAAAATCATTTGAACCAGCCTTTACCCCAAATTGCCTGCAAGCTCTCTGCAGGGACTCTTCAAGACTCAAATACAGCAGTCTGAATTCAAGCTTTCCTTCTCCTATTGAGGAGAAGATTGTTCTTGCCCTCTTTTTATTCGGAAACGCATCTATCTTTCCATCGATCTCAAATGAAAAATTATTAAAAGATGCTGCCGCACTGGAAATAGTATCACTTATCAAATCTATATTATCTGTAAATATATTGCCAAGGAATTTTAAAGTGATATGTATATTTGCTGCTTTTATGGATCTCACGTCACCAAAATTATTAAAGACTCTGGAACCTAGCTGGTGCACAGCTTTCCTGGCTGTAGGTGGAAGCTCTACTGCAATAAATAATCTTTTATTTTTCAAAACTATCAAATACCCTATTGATACTTAGATCATAAGTTCTGGAGGATAGCATTCCTTAATTCATTTAGTACAAACTGGACCGTTCTGAATTTTATCTCTGCTCTTGTCCCCAGAAACCTTTTCTCAAAGACTTTTATATAATCCCCGGGACCGGTAATGCAGCAATACACAAGACCTAACTCACCTTCATCATGTTCTGGTCCGGCAAAACCAGTCACTGCAATTGAATAATCTGAAGAAAAAATGTTCTTTGCATTAAGGGCCATTTCCCGGCATACTTCCATACTGACGGCCCCTTTTTGGTCTATTAATCGTTCATCTATATTAAGTATTTTCCTCTTTGAAAAATTTGAATATGATACTATGCCTCCAAGGAAAAAATTAGAACTCCCGGGAGTATCAGTTATTATACTTGATATCAAACCTCCGGTTATGGATTCAGCAGTGCTTATAGTAATATTTTCCCCGGCTTTTTCTATAGCCGTTTTAAGATTATCTGAAATAATATTATCACCTTTGCCATAAAGATAATTCCCTATCCTTCCGGAGATCTCCTTTTCAAAATGTTTTAAACCTTTCCTGCCTTTCTTCTTATTCCCGCTCTTTTCAACAAGGATGATCTTAGTCAGACCCGGTGTGGCAGTTATCCCTATATCAATACCGGAATATTTCGCATCAAGGACCAGATCCTTTATTTTCTCCTCTATTTCTGTTTCACTGATATCGGTTGTAAGAAGCGTAGCTTTTTTCAATTTCATCAAAGTACTTTTATTGCCGCTCTTTTCTATGAGTTTGTTTAGAAATGGGATAATATCATTTTCAAACATACTCCTCATCTCTTTTGGAACACCCGGTATTGAAAATGCATATTTTTCTCCGGCAATATCTATTCTAAATCCGGAGGCGCTTCCTATAAGAGGTATTATCGGCACGGAACCTTCCGGAATATAGGATTGCCGCAGAAGTCTATCATTTATCTCTGGAGTCCTTCGTGCACGTATGAATTTCAAACTACTTGTATCCAGGTTTTCATTTCTCACCAGAGATACCCCGATGCCAGCAGCTACTGCTTCTCTTGTGAGATCATCATCAGTTGGCCCAAGCCCGCCGGATATTATAATAATATCACTGAATTTGATACCGAGTTTTAATACATTTGAGATATCATCCACTCTATCCGGTACCGTGAACATATAATTGCATTCAATGCCAAGCTCGGACAACTTTTGAGCAATATATTGTGAATTGGTATTTGTTATAAGTCCAAGATTTAATTCAGTTCCAATTGAGATTATTGAGCAATTCATTATTTATACTGTCTGGTTTTATTATTGATTCTATACTTTTATTCCTGCTTGCTTAAAACAGCAGCAAGCTCTTCATTGGATATGAGGATCTCCCTTGGTTTACTGCCTTCGAATTCACCAACATAACCACTGTTTTCGAGCTGATCAATTATTCTTGCAGCCCTGGAGTATCCTACCTTCAATCTTCGCTGCAGGAGGGAGGCAGAAGCATGTCCGAAATCAACGACTACTTTCAGCGCTTCATAGAAAAGTTCGTCTTCCTCTATATTCTTTTTCCCGGTCTGGCTGATCTTCTTTGAAATATCCAGATTATATTCAGGCTCTTTTTCACCTTTTATATATCTGGTTATCATCTCGATCTCATTTGTTGTTACAAAGCACCCCTGTATTCTTTCGGGACGGTTGAGGTAGTATGGCAGATATAACATGTCACCACGTCCGATAAGTTTATCTGCTCCGGAACTATCAAGTATCACCCTGGAGTCTACATTTGATGTCACCATAAATGCGATCCTGGACGGTACATTGGCTTTGATCAATCCGGTTATGACATTTACCGAGGGCCTCTGAGTAGAGATCACCAGATGCATCCCCACCGCTCTTCCCATCTGTGCTATCCTGCATATGCTATCCTCGACTTCTGATGCAGATACCATCATCAGATCTGCAAGTTCGTCTATAAAAAGTATAATATATGGAAGAGGTTTAAAATCCTCGTCACTATTATCATCTTTCTTTGCAGCTTTATTATATTCTAGAAGGGATTTAAAGTTTTTTTCTACCAGTACCCTGAATCTATTCTCCATTTCTTCCACTGCCCAGTGCAGGACCCCTGCAGCTTTTTTGGGATTTACGACAACAGGTGAAAGGAGGTGCGGGATCCCATTATATATGCTTAACTCGACCATTTTGGGATCGATCATTATGAACTTTACTTCACTTGGCTTAACTTTCATAAGGAGCGATATTACAATACTGTTCAGACACGAACTCTTACCGGAATTTGTTGCTCCCGCGATAAGCACATGGGGCATCTCTATAATATTCATATATATAATATCACCGGACAGGTTCTTGCCGAGAGGTGCGGACAGCAATTCACCGCTAAGTTTTTTATCCTGTGAAGAATATATATCTCCAAGTGTCACTATGCTTCTTATTTTATTGGGAACTTCCAGACCTATGGCAGATTTTCCAGGTATAGGTGCAAGTATTCTTAGATCTGCGGATCCAAGTGCTACAGAAAAATCATCTTCCAGGCTAAAAAGCCTCTGTACTTTTACTCCGGGCGATAGTGAAATCTCATACATCGTAACAGATGGACCCCTTACTACCCGGTCGATCTTAGCAGGCAGATTGAAATCATCAAATAATTTATTCAGGGTAGCTACCCTTTCCTTGATACTTTGTTTATATAGTTTTGCAGGTATGTTCCTGGATTTTTTTAAAAGATTCACAGGAGGAGTCTGGTAGTTCTCATCTTCCCCGCTTTCTTCCATGATGGGCATCTTCAGCTGTCTGTCCCCGGCAGCGGGAGTATCTTTTCTTTTTCTCTGATTTTCTATTTCACTTCTTCTAAGATCATATATTGCTTCCGGTTCACTGACAAACTTTGTCCCGGGTTTTCCCAGAAGATTTTTTTCTCCAGGTTTCTTTCTGTCATTTAACCTATGCTCTCTATTTTTTACCTTTATTGGAACACTGCTATCCTGAACAATAGGAGGTTTTTCCCGCTTAAAGATCTCTACAAATATTCTAAAATCAACATGCCGGAAAAATTCCCTGATCTTTTTCCCGATACTGATAAGCGATATTCTTGTTATTATTAAAATTGATATGATAATTAAAACAGATAGTATTGTAATTGCTCCGGCACTGCCAAAAAGTTTAAACAGTCCATTGAATATTGCTGCACCGGTAATACCCCCTCTTGTCCTGATCAGTATATTGTCAAAGATATCCCTATATTTTAGATTATTTGAGAATATTCCAAGAAGTGAAAAAAAGAGAAGGAAAAAACCCCAGCCAAATCTTGAAGGCAGGAGCCTTATTTGCTTTAAAAAGAAACTTGCTCCCCAGACAATCAAAAAGAAGGGTATTATATATTTACCGATACCAAATATATATGATAGAAAATCATTGGCTCTTTGATTTACATAACCTGAATCCTGTGAACTAAATACACTGATTATGAGAAGGACGGATACCATCATTATCAGTATGGCATATATTTCAGTCCTACGGCCAATATATCTACTGCTGCTTTTTTTCTTTGCACTTATCTTTTTACGGGTACGGACTGATTTCTTCAAGTTCTTATTCCGCTTGCTATTTTTATTTGCCATAACCAACTAATATTAAGACAGTATTAAAATTACTGTAAAATCAATACTTTTAAGGATATTATAGGCCTAATCCTGGCTTTTTTGAAAATAAATTTTTCAAGCTTGTCCAACAGGAAATCTTCTATTCTGTGTTTACTCAAGATATTATCTTCAAAACAATTCCGGACAGAGTCGGTAAGTATTTTTTTGCCTTCATTAAGAATTGAATTTATATTTTCAATAAAAATCATACCCCTCATTGAAAACTCAGGTTCCATGATTATCTTTTTATTATTTAAATCTATCCCGATCGCAATGAAAATGACACCATTTTTTGAAAGCATCTTCCGGTCCCTTAACACCATATCCTCAATATTGCCCATCCCTATCCCATCAACATATACATTTTTCGGTTTTATATTCCCTGAGATACGGCAAACATTCATATTCATCTTTACAATATCACCATCTTGAATATTAAGTGTATTATCTGCATCAATACCCATCGACTGGGCTATTTGTGCATTCTGTATTTTATGCTTGTTTTCACCGTGGATAGGTATAAAGTACTGGGGTTTGGCCAGGCTTATCATCAATTTTATCTCTTCCTGTGCGGCATGGCCGGAAACATGTACACCTGCGATAGATTCATAAACAACTTCTGCCCCTTGCTTTATAAGCATATTTATCGTATTGGATATGGCCTTTTCATTACCGGGTATTGGAGATGCCGAAAGTATTACCATATCTCCCTTCATGATGCTTACTCTCCTGTGTTCGTCCATTGCCATCCTATTGAGTGCTGATAATGGCTCACCCTGGCTCCCGGTGGAAAGGATAACTATATCTCTTATCGGAAGATCATCAATATTATTGATCGGAATGATAAGGTTTTCGGGTATTTTTAAAAATCCAAGCTCACTTGATATTTTTATAGTCTTAAGCATGGATTTACCGGAGATCGCTACTTTTCTATCCATCTTAGCAGATACATCCAGCACCTGTTGAATACGGTGTATATGTGAAGAAAAAGTCGCAACGATTATCCTTTTGGATGTCTTTCCAAATTTATCAAGTAATGTCTTTCCTACATCCTTCTCAGAAAGAGTATATCCAGCTTCTTCAGCATTTGTACTGTCACATAATAATGCCAGCACACCTTCTTCTCCCGCTCTGGATATCTTATGGAGTTCTGTATGCTTATTATCTATAGGAGTATGATCCAATTTGAAATCCCCTGAATGTATGATCGTTCCTACGTCAGTCCTTATTATCAAGCCTACACCGTCTGGTATGCTGTGATTCACCCTGAAAAATTCTATATGAAAACCACCGATCGAAAGTGCCTTTTGGGGATCTATCTCATTATATTTAATTTGTTGACTGCCAGCCAATCCGTTTAATTTTATCTTAGTTAGTCCAAGCGTCAGCTTTGTTCCATATATCGGTACATTTATCTTCCTGAATAAAAAAGGGAGTCCTCCCAGGTGATCCTCGTGTCCATGAGTTAATATGACCGCTTTGACCTTATTTACATTTTTTAAAACATAAGAAAAATCCGGAATTAAAAAATCAATGCCCGGAGTTTCCTCATCAGGAAACATAAGCCCGCAATCTATGATGATCATTTGATTATCTTTCTCAAGGACCATCATATTTTTACCTATTCCGCTAACCCCTCCAAGGGGTATCATTTTTATACTAGTTCTTTTTGCCATATTTTTCTTTTACCAGGAGCCTTTCCGAGAACTGGGCTCAGGCTTACAAAGTACCTCACTTTTCTATACTTATATTCTATACTTATATTTTTGTAGTCTCTTAATTAACATTAAAGTTTCAAATTCATTCTCAATAACACAACAGAGCCGTAATTAACCCAAATCAATAAGCTTGCCCAATCCATAAGTATAATTTGACACTTTATCCATATTTCTAACCGCAAATATTATACCAGGATAAAATGAAAAACGGTTTATGCTGTCATGCTTTATAGACAGAGTCTGGCCAAGCGCACCAAATATGACCTCTTGATGTGCCAGGAAGCCGGGCAATCTTATGCTGTGTATATGCACTCCATCCGTAAAACCTCCCCTGCTGCTGTCGATAGTCTCGTCCTCTCCATCTTTTAGCCTGGAGCTATTAAAATTAATGCTTTTTGATATATTTTTTGCTGTTGCTATCGATGTTCCTGAAGGTGCATCTTTTTTCTGGTCATGATGCTTTTCGATTATCTCGCAATTATCAAAATATTTTGCTATCATCCCTGAGATCTTCATCATTATAACTGCACCAATTGCAAAATTTGGAGCTATAAGCACTTTTGCATCACAGTCACCAGCTTTTTTTTCAATACCGGCCAGGTCCCCGGATGAAAGCCCGGTTGTCCCGACTATAATATCTATACTATTATCCATGGCCCAGTTGATCGACTTTTTTGCTATTTCTGCAATTGTAAAATCAATTATAAGATCAGGCGACTGTTTTAAAATATCTTTATAAGAGTCTGTGATGCTAATACCTTTTTTACCGGTACCGAGATATTCTCCCAGATCGGTTCCAATGTTTATCGAATCAAAACCAGCAACCAGATCTATATCTTTTTCCTTTATAAGCTCACCGGCCATGGTTGTCCCCATTTTTCCACATATTCCAAACATGGCTATTCTTTGCATTGTCTTTTTCCTTCAGTATTTTTTCCTAATATGACCGTACTAAAATTTGATGGATCTAGATATTTATCTACTACCATATTTATACCTTTTACGGTTACTTTATCTATTTTCTTTAATATCTGGTTAATAGTCAAAACTTTTTTATCAAACATGAGTGTCTTTCCGAGACGGAACATCCTGGAGCTTATATCTTCAACACCAAGTACAATACTGCCTTTAATGTTTTCCCTTGCTCTTTCCAGCTCACTTCTGCTGACACCGTTTTTACGGATATCGTCGATCTCGCCTTCTACGAGTTTCAATATCTTGCTGACATTCCTATTTGAAGAAGCCGAATATACAAATATCAGACCAGTATCCTTATACTGGACATTGTTTGCAAAAATACTATAGGCAAGTCCTTCGTCCTCCCTGACTTTTTGAAACAGCCTGCTGCTCATTGTCCCGCCGAGAATATTTGTTAGAAGTGAAAGAGGATACCTGTCATTATCGCTTCTACTGCACCCCAGTCCGCCAAAACAAAGATGCGCTGCTTTTGTCTTACTATTATGGATCTTTTGAAGCCCTTTACAGTTTTGTGGCAATCCATTCTCTCCGTCCGTCATTTGATTATTTATGATTACGGATCCTTCTGTATTTTTCCTTATCAGGTTTACCAGGTCCTCATGCTTTATATTACCGGCACCCGATATTACCATATTGCCGAGACCAAAGCGCTCCCTGAAATAAGATGTAATGGTCTTCTTATTGATCTTAGCAAGGGTCTTTCTGGATCCTACCACAGAAAGTGAAAGAGGATGGCCATTATAGACCTCGGAATAAAAATGATTTAATATGCTGTCTGAAGGGCTGTCATCTGTCATCTTTATTTCTTCAAGGACTACTTTTTTTTCAGTTTTTATATGCTCTGTGAGAAATAAAGGATTGCATATTATATCAAATAGCAGCTCAATGCTTTTTCCCAGATGTTCATCTATAAAATCTGCATATATGCAGCAATTTTCCTTATCAGTATAGGCATTGAACTCTGCACCCATCATATCAAACTCAATAGCTATATCCCTGTAACTTCTTTTTTGAGTACCCTTAAATATGAGGTGCTCAATAAGATGCGTTATTCCGTTATTGGATTTACTCTCATTTCTTGATCCAGTGGGGACCCAGAATCCCAGAGATATAGACCTGAAGTGAGGCACATACTCACTTATGACCTTTATTCCACTATCTAATTCAGTTATTTTATAGTTATCAAAACTAATATTATTTGATATAGCTATATCTTTATCAACCTCACACTGCAATTATATTTAAATATCGGTTCTTTCCAGGCTGATTTTTCTAGATCTGGGATCAATATTCCCTACACGCACCGGGATCTTGTCACCCATCTTAAGATAATCCTCTACCTTATTAACTCTTTCACTTGCTACTTTTGATATATGAAGCAAACCATCTGTCCCAGGTATAAGATTGATGAATGCACCATAGGATGTTATGCCTACAACTGTTCCCACAAATTCTTCGCCGACCTCTATGTCCTCAGGTGATTTCAGCATGCTCTCTATCTTTTGCCTTGCTCCGTTTATCGCATCCATATCAGTTGAAGTAATAGAGACCATTCCTTCTCCTTCATGATCGCTGATGTCTATTTCATCCAGACTAAATTCTTCCCTTATGCCCTTTATGTTCTTCCCGCCCGGGCCTATTATCTCGCCGATCTTATCCTTAGGTATCTTAAATGTTGTGATCTTGGGAGCAGCTTTTGAAAGATCAGATCTTGGTTCAGGTATGGTTTCAAGCATCTTCTCAAGTATGTACATCCTGCCCTCTTTGGCTCTAGTTAATGCTTCTCTTAATATATCCAGATCTATTCCCTTGATCTTTATATCCATCTGTAGGGCTGTTATGCCATTTTTTGTACCTGCTACCTTGAAATCCATATCACCATAGAAATCTTCAATACCCTGTATATCGGTTAATACTTCGAAACTATCCCCTTCACCTTTTATAAGGCCCATAGCAATTCCTGATACAGGATTCTTTATCGGTACTCCAGCGTCCATAAGTGCAAGAGTGCTTCCACATACGCTCGCCATTGAAGTGGACCCATTTGATTCCATTATTTCAGAAACAAGCCTTAAAGCATATGGAAAATCATCCTCAGTCGGTACCATGGGTTTAAGAGCTTTTTCAGCAAGGTTCCCGTG
Source organism: uncultured Actinomycetota bacterium (assembly GCA_964556035.1). Lineage (GTDB taxonomy): Bacteria > Actinomycetota > Humimicrobiia > Humimicrobiales > Humimicrobiaceae > M55B120. Next base: position 12,614 of record CAZKVA010000008.1, on the reverse strand, counting down.
TCCGATATCTCTTCTTTTAGGACCTCTCATCGGCCATGTCTCTCCTGTGCTAAATGGAGGGAAATTATAGTGATGCATATATCTTTTAAATTCATCTCCGCCCAGATTGTCCAGTCTCTGTGCTTCCCTGATAGATCCCAGTGCAAGGATAGTAAGTGCCTGGGTCTTTCCTCTTGTGAATAGACCCATCCCATGAGTTGTTTCCGGGAAAAGCCCAACTTCACAGCTGATCTTCCTTATCTCAGATGTTTTTCTTCCATCAGGCCTTATACCTTTTTCAAGTATCATCTTCCTGACAAGATCTTTTTCGGTTTCCTTAAAACTTACTGAAATACTGTCCTTTTCCTCAGGAAATTCTTCTGACAGCTTTTCAACGATCTCATCTTTTATATCTGACACCCTGTCCTGGAAGAAACCCTTACGGCTTTCATCTAAGAGTGCCTTCTTCTCAGGATCTAGAGAATATTCTTCAATTGTATCAAGTACGGCCTGTATTTTTTCTTCTGCCATTTCCCTTGTCCTTGACTGGACATCTTTATTGACCTCAAAATAAGACACTTTGGATTTTTCCCTGCCTACTTTTTCTTTAAATTGTTTCTGCAGATCGACTATTCTCTTTATCTCATCATGTGCCTTGCCTATCGCCTCGATCACCATTTCTTCAGAAGCTTCACGTCCGCCAGCTTCCACCATCAATATGGCATTTTCTGTACCGGCGACCACCAGGTCAATAGTGCTTTCCTTTAGCTCATCATATGTCGGATTTACTATCCACTTATCTTCTATTTTACCGATCCTTACAGCGCCAACAGGTTCATCGAATGGTATATCGGAAATATAAAGTGCCATTGACGCTCCATTGAGAACAGAGACATCGTAAAGGTTTATTTGATCCACTGATAAGACTGTGGCTACTATCTGCACTTCATTTCTTATATTCTTGTCAAACAATGGTCTCAGCGGCCTGTCAGTCAAGCGGGCTATGAGTACAGCCATAGTGGATGCCCTGCCCTCCCTTTTGAAAAATCCGCCGGGTATTTTTCCTGCAGCATACATTCTTTCTTCCACATCGACTATCATTGGGAAAAAGTCAAGGTGCCCTACAGGCTTCTTACTCATAACAGCAGTTACAAGCACTCCATTACCAGCATACTTTACCAAAACAGAATCAGCCTGTTTGGCAAGTTTACCGGTAGAAAATTCCATTTTCTTACCGCCAATATCTATTTCACATTTTGTTTCCATACTACAATATCAAACTCCTTAAAATTAATTGAAATGATTTACTTAAAAATGAAGTCAAAAATAAATAAAATGTTTTATTTTCTTAAACCTAATTCTTTGATCAGTTTTTTATATCTCGAAACTTCACTATTTTTTAGATACCCCAAGAGCCTTTTCCTTTTACCTACCATCATCACAAGTCCTCTCCTGGAATGGTTGTCCTTCTTGTTGGACTTTAAATGCTCATTCAGTACATTTATCTTTTTTGTAAGAATAGCTACCTGAACTTCCGCAGAACCAGTATCGCTCTCATGAATCTTGAATTTTTCTATGATATTTTGCTTATCTTCCTTTACTAATGTCAAACCTAACTGCACCTCCTTCAAATATTCGTACTATAATTTATCATAAGTATTTTATAATTACAATTGAATCTAATATTTATAAACCTCTTTCAAAGACATAATATCATAATAAAAGTTACATAAAATTACAAGGAGCCTGTCCAGGGACTTCGATCTTGGCTTTTTCTCGGACGGGCTCCTAGACTTTCTCTTTAAAAAAAATTCTTGCTTGGCCGGCATCCTTCCGGATCTTGTTTATCAACTCATCACTATTATTAAACTTGACTTCATCCCTGTGGCGCTTCAAGAAGTTTATTTTGATCTCCTTATCATATAATTTCTTATTAAAATCCAATATATGAGCCTCTATCCATTTCTTTGAAGTCCCAAAAGTAGGATTATTTCCAATATTTATAATTGCAGGCTGCAGTGATCCGTCACCATCTATCATAGATACTGTTCCGAAATATACGCCGTCACTCGGGATTACGAGGGTATCAGAGATATCAAGATTAGCTGTTGGAAATCCAAGATCTTCTCCTCTTCCGGCTCCTTTTACTACCATTCCTTTTATATAGGGGTCCCTTCCCAGAAGTTTCCTTATTTTTAAAATATTTCCTTCCTTATAATAATCCCTTATAGTCGTACTCGATATCACTTCACCTTCATCACTTCCAAGTAACTTTACTTCATTTACCCTTACGCCCGCGGACTCTAGATAACTTTTAAGTAGTCCGACATCACCGCTGGCCCTATAGCCAAACCTAAATCCTTTTCCTATAAATAATTCTTTTACCCCAAATATTCCCAGCAATATATCTTTGCAGAAATCGCCAGGACTAAAGCTTAAAAATTCAGGACTTATTTCAGCAGTGACAATAAAGTCTACGCCAATGTCTTCCAGGATCTTTAACTTTTCCTTAAATGGAAGTATAAGCTTTTTATATATCCTGCTTTTGACAACATTTAATGGAGGTCTGTCAAAAGTAAGTATTATTGATGCCCTGCCTTTTTTACCAGATGAATCCTTGCACATATTTATGATTTTTTGATGACCCTTATGCACTCCATCAAAAAACCCTATGACCATTACCGGATCCAAACCGCCGAACTGCTTTTTTTCTATATCACTTAATTTTAATTTTATAGCCAAATCGTTCCTATTATATAAAGATAAATAGCCAAATTACCAGAAGCCTGTCCGAAAATTGTATTTTGACTTGATCTGTTCAAAAATATAAGCCTGCAAGCTCAGTTCCCAATTTTCAGACAGACTCCTAAATTTTATTTAAATCTTAAAAAATTACAATACTTTTTGTAAATTCCTGTTCAAAGCTTTTGATATCTTCAAATTCAATTTTTTCGATTATACCATGAACTGCAAGAATGCAACCGGAATAATCCCTTATAAGGACCATACTGTTAAAATCCTGATCGCTGCCTTTATTGGGATCATCAAATCCTTTGGCATCAGTTTTTTCAAAATCTATCATACCGGTACTTATCCTTTTCCCGTTTATAATAGCTTTCTCATACCCGGCTTTTATAAATATTGAAGGATTATTACTTAATAATTTTTCAATGCTGACTACCCTGCCATTATTTTCAATCAGGATATTTATTTTTTCAATATCTGATATATCTTTAAGTTCGATAGAACCTTTCAGGCAAAATTCCCCTATCTTACTTCTTTCGAGGCCATAAAGTACAGCACCTGTTCCAAGGGCTTTTCCAATATCACCTGCAAGTGTTCTTATATAGGTACCAGAGCTGCAGCATACCTTAATAGTCAATATATGGCCGTCAAAGTCCTTTACTTCCATACAACTTATTTTCACATCCCTGGTTTTTCTCTCTACTGATCTTCCCATGCGGGCAATTTTATATAATGGCTTTCCATTATGTTTTATAGCCGAGTACATTGGCGGTATTTGTTTTATCGGTCCTTTGAATATATCCAGGACTTTATTGATATTATTGATGCTTAAGCCAGCTGTATCCTTTTGAGATATTATCTTTCCTTCAATATCGAGTGTATCTGTCTCGATACCAAATTGTATTTTCGCCATATACTCTTTTGGAAGCTTCAAGAATGCATCTGAAAGTTTGGTGGCTTTATTGATAAGCACTATCATGAGTCCGGATGCCAGAGGGTCCAGGGTCCCGCTATGGCCAATTTTATTTAAAAAAAAACTTTTTTAAATTCCCTCAATATATCATAGGATGTCAGGCCGGATGGTTTATTTACCAGTACAATACCATTAAATTTTTCAAGCACTGATGACTTTGCTTTTTTCATTATAGTCTTATATTATCCCCGATAGTTTTTTCAAGTCTGGCCATTACGGTTTTTAAGTTTCCCTCATCCCTGTAAGCAGAAGCGGATCTATGGCCTCCCCCTCCAAATTTTAAAGCAATATCTGACAGATCTATTTTGCTATCAGATGTCCTCAGGCTTACTTTATATGAATCATTATCTATTTGCTTTACAAGTGCAGTGACCTTTGCTCCCTCGGCACTCCGTAATAATTCAATAATACCTTCCTGTGAATAAAAAGGGATCTTTAGTTTTTTAAAATCATTATTAAGCACATATGAATATATCAAGCTTGAGTGTTTAATATACCTGATCCTGCTAAACACCATCTGTATAAGTTTAAAACGCCCGATCGGATCACTTTCATATATATGCCCGTATACCTCGGAGGGCCGGATACCGTATTGGAGAAGTTTGCTTGTTATTTTGTGGACATTAGCTGTTGTATTGCTATATTGAAATTTTCCAGTATCAGTCAGTATCCCGACATAAATATTCAGAGCAATATTATAATCAAGTAAAGACATGTATCTATCTGAAATGAATCCATACAATATCTCAGCAGTTGCTGACTTCTTGCTGTCTACAATATTAATATCGCCAAAACTGGTATTACTCCTATGATGATCGATATTTATAATACAACTTATATTTTCCCTCAACTGATCAAGATCAAGGTCCACCCTGTTTTTATCTGCACAATCAAGGCATATACAGACAAATTTTTTATTACCAGGACTTATTTGGCTGATATCTTCCTTTATGTCGCCAAAACCAGGAAGGAACTTATACTGATAGGGCAGTGTGCTTTTACAAAACATTTTCGAATTTTTCCCAAGTTTTATTAATAGCTCATGCAGCGCGGTTAGAGATCCAAGTGCATCACCATCTGGAAAAACATGTGTAACAATAAGAAAATCATTACTACTATTGATTATTTCTGAGAGCTTTTCATATGAAGTCTCCAGGCTGGAATCAGCTTTCATTCTCATTTTCCTTATTTATATCGATCTCTTTTAATATTTCTGAAATTTTAAGTCCTCTTTTAACGGACCCATCATAAATAAATTTTAATTCAGGGACATTCCGCAACCTCATACGACGGGTAAGGTTTTTTTTAATAAATCCACTACATTTTTTTAAAGCATCCAGCCGCTTTTCCAGTTGATCATCTTTATCCATTATGCTCACATAAATATCAAGACATTTTCCATCCGGAGATAGCCTGGCATCAGTAACAGTGATAAAACCGATCCTTGGATCCTTGATCTTTGTATTTATTATAAAGCTGATCTCACGCTGAATATCAATTGCAAGTTTTTTAATCTTATCCAAAATGTTTTATATCTTAAGTTTGTTTTACTTCAAAAAATTCGAGTATATCGTCTTTTTTTATATCCTGGAAATTTTCCAGCCTGATTCCGCATTCGTACCCGGAAGCAACAGTCTTAGCATCGTCCTTAAAGCGTCTCAGGGTACCGATCTTGCCTTCATTTATGATTGCACCATCCCTTGTGACTCTTACCTTATCACTTCTTTCAACAGAACCTTCGGTAATATAGCACCCGGCTATCTGTCCGATCTTTGATACTTTAAAGACCTCGCGTACATCTGCCTTTCCTTTTTCAATGATAACTATCTCCGGTTCAAGAAGTCCCTCAAAAGCCAGCTTTATATCATCGATTAATTTGTAAATGATCCTATATGTCCTGAGATCGATTTTTTCTTTTTTATTTAGTACTACTGCCTTGGCAGTCGGCACTACTCCAAATCCTATGACGATTGCATTGGCAGCAGCGCCAAGCAGGATGTCACTATCTGTTATTGCTCCAATACCCTTATGTATGATCTCAATTTTTATATCATCATGCTGGATATTGCCGAGAGATTTTTCAACTGCATCTACGGACCCACCTGATTCAGCTTTAAGTATTATTTTAAGTTTCTTTAATTCTTTTTCCCTTGATATTTCTGCCAGATTCTCAAGTGTAACTATTATCTTTGATTCCTCTATTTGACTTATCTTTTTTTCATAGTTTTTTCTGGCAAGAAGCTCTTTTGCAACTTTTTCATTTTTTACAATAAATAACTTATCTCCAGCCCTGGGAACCGATGAGAATCCTGTTATTTCCACTGGCTGGGAAAGTGATGCTTCTTTTAATCTATTTTCAGCTTCATCTTTTACGGTTCTTACCCTTCCATAAGAGTCACCCGTTACAAATGAGTCGCCTATCTTTATCTTTCCTCTTTTCACTATAAGTGTTCCAATAGCACCCATGCCCTTGTCAAGTCTTGATTCTATTATAATTCCCATACCAACAGCCGTTGGGTTACCTTTTATCTCATTCATATCTGCCACCAGCAGGACCATCTCTAGAAGGTCATCCAGTTTTATTTTATTTTTTGCAGATATTTCGACTACTATTGTATCCCCTCCCCAATCCTCAGGTACGAGATCGTGTTCGGTAAGACTTTGTTTTATCCTTTTTGGGTCAGCATTGGGAAGATCTATTTTGTTAATAGCTATTATTATCGGCACGCCTGCATCCTTGGCGTGGTCGATTGCTTCAATAGTCTGGGGCATTATCCCGTCATCCGCAGCGACTACAATGATCGCAATGTCAGTGACTCTTGCTCCTCTGGCCCTTATAGACGTAAAAGCTTCATGACCAGGTGTATCTATAAAAGTGATCTTCCGGTCCTTATATTTTACCTGGTATGCTCCAATATGCTGTGTTATGCCGCCAGCCTCGCTTTCGGCTACTTCTGTTTCCCTTATTGAATCAAGAAGTGTCGTTTTACCATGATCGACATGACCCATAACAGTCACTATAGGAGCTCTCTCGATAAGGTCCTCAGGGGCATCCTGGTATACTTCTTCCATTTTCTCCTCGAAACCGATCATCCTGTATTTGAACTCATATTCATGTGAAAGATAATCAATCAGATCTTTTGAAAGAGCATCATTTAAAGTGATCATCTCACCCATATTGAAGAGAATGGTTATTAATTCATTTGATGGAATATTTACTTTCTCAGAAAGCTGTTTTACAGTAACACCTTCAGGAATTTCTACAGTTTTCTTTATCTCAGGTCTTTTCTTTTTAGCTTCTTCCAGAGTTTGCTTTTCTTTTTTACCGGATGTTTTTTTTGCCTTCCCGGTATCGGCTCTCTTTTTTTGAAGAAATCTTGCTTTTAATCTTCCATCTTTTTCTTCCTTGTCAAGCTCCTTTGCAAGTACACTTTGAATATTTACTTTCTTTTCTTCTTCCCAGCCTACTTTTTTCTTATGTCTTTTCCCGGGATCTTCCTTTTTATCATATATGGTTTCTTCAGGCTCAGGGACAGATTCTGTTTGTTTTTTACCTTTTACTTTTGCTTTAGGTGCTGATTTTGCAGATTTCTTTTCTTCTTCTTTTTCCCTGGCTTCTTCCTTCTTTAATTTTTCTTCTTCCCTGGCTTCATCCTTAGCCTCTTTAGCCATCTTCTTAGCTTCTTCAGCCTTCTTCTTCTTATCCTTTTCGGCGCTCTTTTTGTCCTCTTCAGCCTTACTCTTAGCTTCTTCAGCTTTTTTCTTATCCTCTTCTATCTTTTTCTTGGCTTCTTCAGCTTTATTCCTTACTTCTTCCTTCTTTAATTTTTCTTCTTCCCTGGCTTTCCTTGCAGCTTCCCTGGCTTTCTTTGCTGCTTCTTTGACTTTCCTGGCTTCTTCTTTCTTTTTCTTCTCAGCCTCTTTGACTTTTCTTTCGGCCTCTAAAACCTTTTCTTCAGCCTCTCTTGCCTTTTTCTCTATAGCTTCCTTTGCTTTTCTTTTCTCTGCTCTCACAAGGGCTATCTCGATCTTCTTTACTTGAGAATCATTTAATACTGACATCTGTCCCTTGATGGCGATACCAACACTATCACAAATATCAAAAATATCATTTGTAGTTAAATTCTTCTCTTTTGCTAATTCAATAACTTTAATAACGACCACTTCCTATAGCTGATAAACCATAAATCTATCTAAATCTTTTATATTACTTCTCGCTCTCCCCGGTCTCTTCTTGCTCTTCCTGTCCAAGGACTCTTTCTTCTCTTGCCTCGGCAAGCTCATCTTCAAACTGTTTTTCACTTTTTATATCTATTTTCCATCCGGTTAATTTTGCAGCCAGTCTTGCATTCTGCCCTTCCCTTCCGATTGCAAGAGAAAGTTGATCATTCGAGACGACTACCAGAGAAAATTTATTCTCATCATCCACAAGCACCTTATGAACCCTTGCAGGACTCAATGAATTTTTTATATATGTGACAACATCATCGCTATAATCAACTATATCTATTTTTTCTCCGCCAAGCTCGTTGACTACCATCTTCACTCTTGATCCCTTTGGCCCAACACAGGCACCTACAGGGTCGACATTCTTTTCATTGGAAGCAACAGCTATCTTTGTCCGGTAACCAGCTTCACGGGCGATACTTTTGATTTCTACTATTCCTTCATAGATCTCCGGGACCTCGAGTTCAAAAAGTTTTCTTATTAATCCTGTATGTGAACGTGATACTATTACCTGTGGTCCTTTTGTTGTTTTTCTTACATCTGATATATAGCATTTTACTCTCTCGCCATGCCTGTATCTCTCACCGGGAGCCTGCTCGTATTGTGGAAGAAGAGCCTCTACCTTTCCAAGATCGACAAGGGTGAATCTTGAATCACTCTGCTGTACTATGCCCGTAACCAGATCTCCTACCCTGTCTTTAAACTCATCATACATTATCTCCCTCTCAGCTTCTTTCATCTTTTGTCTTATGACCTGCTTAGCTGTTTGAGCGGCTATCCTGCCAAAATTATCAGGGGTGACATCGATTTCTTTCCCCTCGGTTTCTTTTACATCTGTATCATCATCCCCGTTTTCAGTGTCTTCGATTATCTTATATACCTTTATTTCCCCGCTTTTAGTATCAATTTCAATCCTGCATTCATAGTCAACCTGGTAATTTTTTTTGTAGGCAGACGCAAGGGCAATCTCAAGAGCTTCTATTATGGTATCCATCTTTACGCCCTTTTCTCTTTCCAGCTCGACAAGTGCTGCAATTAATTGTTTATTCACCAAATCACCTACATTTTATTAAATAGTTTTTAATCAAAAAAATAGTGGGAGATTACCCACTATTTTTAGTCATCTCTTCTTAAAATTTCGTTAAGAGTATAGCATAAATCAAAAAAAAGTTACATAATTTTACAGCTATACCTGTATCAATTCCTTAAGGCTTGTGTACCTCTTTTCTACAATATTTTTATTAACAGCCATACCTACTGCCTTCTTGCTTCCGACAAGTATTGCAAGCTCCCTGGCCCTTGTAAGAGCTGTATAAAGGAGATTCCTCTGAAGTAACATATAGTGAGAAGTAAGAAGCGGAATAATAACACATTTAAACTCAGATCCCTGGGATTTATGGATCGAAATAGCATAAGAATGATTTATTTCATCCATTTCATAGAAGCTATAGTCGACTTTCCTTCCATCATAGTTTATGCTGGCTTCCTTAAGCTCCATATCGATACTGGTTATAATACCGATATCTCCATTATAGATGTCCTTATTGTAATTATTCTTGAGTTGTATCACCTTGTCCCCAACCCTAAACCACCTGTTTCCATGAAGCAGTCCCGTACTTCCCGGGTTCAACATTTTTTGTATCCTGCTATTAAGATTGATAACACCGCATACTCCCTTATTCGTAGGGACAAGAACCTGTACATCATTTAAGGGATCCATTCCAAAACTTGAAGGTATTTTATTGCTAAGAAGATGCAGGATCAAATTAACCACTTCTTCGGGATCATTTTTTTCTATAAAGAAAAAATCTTCTGAATCTTTATTCTTTATATAAGGGAACTGACCATCCCTGACCTTGTGAGCATTCTTTATTATCTGGCTCTGGCCTTCCTGCCTGTATATTTTTTTCAACTCGCAAACCGGTACAGTTCCGGACCTTATAAGATCCCCAAGGACATAACCTGGTCCAACGGATGGAAGCTGGTCTATGTCCCCTACAAAGATCAAACTGCTGTCAATTTTTATTGCTGAAAGCAGGTCCCTCATGAGCCTGATATCGAGCATCGATGCCTCATCGATGATAATTATATCTGCATCGATCGGGTTATCTTCATTTTTTAGGAATTTATTTAGTCTCGGGTTAAAATTTAGAAGTCTGTGTATCGTCTTTGCCTCCCTTCCGGTAGTCTCTGTCATTCTCTTGGATGCTCTACCAGTGGGAGCAGCCATCATAAATTTCTTTTTTTCTCTTTCAAGGATTTTTATTATGAAATTCAGTATTGTACTTTTTCCTGTACCGGGACTTCCCGTTATTATCATTATTCTTTCGGTGAGGGCCATAATTATTGCATTTACCTGTATTTCATCCAGCAATATGCCACCTGCATCAGCCATCTCATTTATGAGTCTTCTATACAAAGACTCCCTACCGGTCCGGATATCTTTATTATCATCAACACCGGCCAGTTCAAGTAATTTTTTACTTACAAAAACTTCACTGTGGTAAAGGCTGCTAAGATATATCTTATTTCCTTCTCCATCTTTTACAATAATTATTTTTTCTTCTTCTTGAAGTTCACTGATAGCATTATTTATTATTGATAGATCAGCTCCTAGAAAATCTGAAGATACTGTGAGGATTTCTTCAGCCGGGAGAAAACAGTGCCCATTATCCTCAGCCCTATGGAGCAGATATATAATACCTGCCTTGATCCTGAATATTGAGTCCTTCGGAATACCGACCTTAAGTGCTATATCATCGGCTATCTTAAAACCAATACCAAAAATATCTTCTGCCAGTCTATAAGGATTTATTTTTATGACGCTTACAGTATTTTCGCCATATGTATTATATATTTTGGCTGAATAATTACTCGATATCCCGTAAGACTGTAAGAATATCATTACTTCCCTGATCTTTTTGTGCTTCTGCCATGACTTTATTATCTGTTTTATTCTTTTTTGGCCGATTCCCTCAATGCCGGACAATCTTTCAGGATCATCATCAAGTACATCAAGAGTTTTTTTACCGAATTTTCCTACTATCTTCTTTGCCATTACAGGGCCCACTCCCTTTATAAGTCCCGAACCAAGGTAATTTTCTATTCCGATAGTGGTGGATGGAGTATGGGCCCTTACTTTCGTGATCTCAAATTGTTTTCCATATTTCTTATTGACTATCCAGCTACCCTGTATCTCGAGCTCTTCACCGCATTGAAGTTCAAATACTTTCCCGACAACTGTGACCAGCTCATCATCCTCAAGCCGTATCCTGCCGACCATATAACCGCTATCCGGATTTTTAAATACTATCTTCTCAAGTATCCCGCGGATATTTTTTTCATCTTTTTCCATATAGGCATTTACTTTTTTATATTTTTGGTTTTAAAATCTTCAATAAAGGGCACTATACCGTCAAATGTCATCTCGGTCTTTTTACCATCTTTTCGGAATTGCACCTCTATCATCCCGGTATCAAGATATTTTTTTCCTATTATAAGTCTTAAAGGTATCCCAAGAAGATCTGAATCTTTAAACTTTATACCGGCGCTGATATTGCGGTCATCATATAGTACTTCGATCTCTGCCTTATTAAGTTCATCATATAATTTGTCCGCAGCATTTTTCATGGCGCTGTCTTTGGAAGTAGTGACAATAAGATCTACCAGGTATGGAGCAATCGATGGCGGCCATATTATTCCTTTTTCATCATGAAGCTGCTCGATCACGGCAGACATGATCCTTGTAACACCTATACCATAGCATCCCATTATGAATGGTTTTTGTTTACCATCCCTGTCAAGGAACATGGCACCCATCTTCTCGCTATATTTTTTTCCCAGTTTAAAAATATGGCCTATCTCGATTCCTTTTTCTATTTGCAGCTTACCACCGCATTTTATGCATATATCTGTTTTAAGAGGATATGAGAAATCACCAAAATCATCTACTTTAAAGTCCCTGTCTATATTGACATTTTTCAAATGTGTATCTATTTTATTTGCACCAGTGACAAAGTCTTTCATGTCCTTTATGGAATTATCACCATAGATCCCATTTGTATTATCCAGGCCTACCGGACCTACGTATCCGATGGTGAACCTGGGATCATCATCACTGTCCTTGAAAACCATGAGTTTTTTACCCACCAGTTTTTCGGCTTTTGTTATATTCAGCTGACGGTCAGCCCTTATTAAAAATGAATATACATTTTTTTCATCATCGCTTAGAAGCATAGTTTTCACTATCTTTTTTCTGGATATATTTAAATAGCTGGCAAGACTTTCAATATTAGTGGTCCCCGGGGTCGACACCTCTTCCATGCCGGAATTTTCCCGGGTTGCATCTTCTGGTTCTTCACCTATTTTAAAACTTGCCATCTCCATATTTGCAGCATAGTCACAATCCGGACAATAGACCAGTATCTCTTCACCTTCACTTGCAAGCACAAGAAACTCATGAGAAGATTTTCCACCGATAAGTCCCGTATCTGCATCTACGACCCTGAATTTGAGATCCATCCGTTTAACTATCCTGCTATATGCCGTGTGCATTTTTTTATAGATCTCGTCCAGTCCTTTTTCATCCTCACAAAAACTGTATGCATCTTTCATTATGAATTCTCTAGCCCTTAAAAGTCCATACCTGGGCCTTATCTCATCCCTGAACTTTACCTGTATCTGGTAGAGA
>CAZKVA010000007.1:0-23261 GCA_964556035.1 uncultured Actinomycetota bacterium | reverse complement strand
CCTGATGAATTTGATGATTATATCAAGGACGATTATATATACTGTGACCATGTGTACTTAGTCATATCTTTTGGGCAAGGTATGCTGCGCCCAGTGCACCTGTGATCTGGGGTTCATCGGGTATTTTAATCTTGACCTCCAACTTTTCCTCAAGGGCGTTTACCACTCCCAGGTTTTTTGCAACTCCTCCCGTCATGCATACAGGTTCTTCCAGGCCTATCCTTTCGACCATGGAAGTCATCTTAGAGACTATCGAATAAATAAGTCCCCGGATTATCCTGTTCTTATCCACACCCTGTCCAATCAGGGACACTATTTCAGACTCTGCAAATACTGTGCATGTAGAAGATATATCAACATGTCCATTAGTCGAGAGGAAGATATCAGTAAAACTTTTAAGATCGATCTCAAGAGCTCTTGCCATTACCTCCAGGAACCTACCGGTTCCTGCCGCGCATTTATCATTCATTAAGAAATCCACAGGATTGCCATCCTCAAGTTTTATGACTTTACTGTCCTGGCCGCCTATGTCTATGACTGTTCTGGTGTCTGGGAAAATAGATATTGCTCCGCGGGCATGGCAGCTGATCTCGGTTATGTTTTTATCTGCAAAGGGGACGTTTATCCTTCCATATCCAGTTGCCACGATAGGACCAATATTTTCCCGTTTAAGACCCGAAGAATTACATGCTTCATTTAGAGCATTATCAGCTGCGGTTTTACTATTGGCACCTGTGGGGGAGATGATATAGGAGACTATTTTCCCATTGCCCTCTCCATTATTATTTTCTAGGATTACAACCTCAGTTGAAACCGAACCTATATCTATCCCGCAAGTGTACATATAGCGCCCTTCCTTCAAATATATAAATAACTAATAACTATAATTATCTTGAATTAAGTATCTCAATATAACCCTGGAGCCTTGTCTTTATCTGTCCTGCTGAAGAATTGTTCCGGTCTACACAATCGCCATCAAGCACAAGGACAGGTATTCCTATCTTACCGAGAGAGTCCTTTATTATCCTTGCGCCCGCATTACTCTGCCTGCAACCCCAATGTGAGAACAACACTGCTCCATCAATATCATAATCTGATACCATCTTTTCTAGTGCTTTTATCCTATTGTCTATTTTCCCTGACAGGGGATGAGAAAGGACTTTTTTAGCCATACTTTCAAAAGGTTTATCTGGATCGAGTTCGGGCCAATAGACATTATTGATCTCTTCAAAGACTACCCTGCAGTCAGACTGTTCAATGATATCGAAAATATCATTATTGTAATAAGGCTTAAGGTGCATCCAGAGTATTCTTTTAGGATAGGATTTTCTTTCAGAGGACTCTATTTTTTGGGTCCTTAGAAGATCCTTAAGTTCGATATGCATCTGTTTGTAAAGTATTATAGCTTCTTTGGTACCCGCCAGGCTGTGAAACGGTAGAATAAAATTGAGCCCATTGTGATATGAAGGGTAGTCTAGAAGTTCCATTCTAAGAGCATTTACTTTTAGTGCCCATTTCCTGAATTCATTTGAAAGTCTGATTATTTCAGAAAATCTGGCCATATCCATCTGGAGATCTGTATTTTTAATAATATTTTTTGCTGTTTCCCTTAATTGTCCGGACAAGTAGCTGACCGCTTCCGGATTATTCTCATAAGGCACATCCAATAGATAGCATTGCTTCTCTATGCCGTATACTCTTGAGTAATGGTAAAAAGATTTTTGTGCTGCATCACAGGCGAGATTTGTGCTGATTATAAATGAGGGCTTTGGAAAAATATCCATCTCAACTGCTCCGGAAGCACTTCGGTGAAAAGTGCACAGGTCCTGCGAGTACCAGCTTGAAGCCGCTTTTTTAAGAGTCTGGTCAGCCAATCCTAAGCTTGCCGTAAAACCAGCCACTACTTCCGGGAGGAAAGGTGATGCACCGATACTGTGGAAAAACTCATATGGCAGAAAGAGGGAACCGAATCCTACGGGTTGTCTGCCATTATATGCGTCCTGCATGCTTTTGATCGAGAATGTATTCAAATATTTATAAGCAATAGACGGGGAAGTGCGGCCATAAGCAAAAAGGACCGGTTTTGTGGCAATTATTCCCAGAAGTCTTTTGATGTACTGCTGGTTTAAATTCCTCTGGATATTTGTTTTAATTTTTTCTTTTATTCCCATAATATATATTCAATTATCTAATTAATGGCCGTAAACTCTGGTCCCAGTTCCCGGACAGGCGCTTAGAGCATCTCCAGGAAAGCCTGGGTACGGGTCTTGGCCTGGCCCGCCGAAAAATTATTATATTCTATTTCAAGGAAAAGCACCGGTATTTTTAATTTACTGAGAGCCTGCTTTATAAGCGGGAAAGAATAAAGCATAGTATCACAGAACTTAAGGCTTATAAAAATAACCCCCTGGACATCATCTTCTATTACCTTTTTCTCAATTTCTGCTATTTTGGCCCCCATATCCGCCATCCTCATACAATGAGGTTTACTGAGATATCTTTCTGAGAGTACCCGGAGAAGCCTATCTTCTTCCTGTATGGTGCCACTGCCGGCCTGGCCAGGTGATCCATTATTTACAAGTGTGGTGTAATACCTGCTTGATATGCACAGATCGTCCGATACCAATTTTAGGTCGATAGATGAGAGCAAGTCCCATAACTTATCCTCTGTGATCAAATTACCTATTATCATTACTTCAGGAATATTATTGGATTTAGAGTTTTCCTCTCTGATAAGTGGTTCAATAAATTTATCAAATTCAGATAAAAAATCATTGATATGCGATGAAGTGGAAAGTTCCATTATCTTGTAATAATCAGATATCTTCAAATCAGTATGGCCCTGAAAAAATAATCTGCTAAAATTTGCAAGCAGTGTTCTCTTCCTGTTCATTAGTTCTATTGCGCGGGTGATATTGTCAATTTCCATGCCATTTCCCGAAAGACTTTCAAGGAAGACTTTAAGGTACTTAAGTTTTAAAGCAAAAAAGTCTTTAGCGCGAATATCCGTATTCCTGGGCACATCGAGCATATAGACCGGCATATCTTTAAGATAGTGTTCGGCTGTGTCATAGAGCCGCCGCATCCCATCACATGAATTTGTAAATATTACTGCAGAAAGACTGTCCTCTGCGTTTAGGAGGGCTTCCCAGCTCGATTTAAGATAAGGGCAGAAATTTATGGGAAAATAACTTTCCGACTTATTGAGTCTTTTACTGCCAAGGATCCTGATAGGATTAAAACCAGATGCTATGATCATCTCTTCAGGTGTATAAGTACACAGCCATCCGATATTTTTTACATCTTTTGTACTATTCAGTGACAGTTGGAACTGTTCATCCAAATTGAAAGCTTTATCCATTGTCCTTTATTATTTCTATATTCCTATAAAAATTTTCATAAATACCGATATGTCCCCAGAAATCTTCTATGTATACGCCGTCGATTTCTCCGCTATCCTTACCCTCTATGGTTATTTTTACCATCTCGATCTCTTCAAATTCTGTAAGTGTATTTACAATTGAATAAATAGCCAGGGTCTCGGTAGTCGAACTGTGGGGGATATCTTCATAATTTGTGATAATGCGGAGATTAAAGTCAACTACTGCCAGTCCATTAGTAAGTCTCACTGAATTTACCACGGAGTCAGGTGGAATAGTCGGGTAGAGATCTTGAGATATGGGACCATTTATTAGCTCTTCAATGATAGCTTTATAAATATTTTCCTCATTCTTTTTTACTTCCCTTGTTTCTTTTACCAGATAAGCCTGGTCATCTTCCAGGGAGGCAAAATACAATGTAACCGTCTTCGTGCAAGAAGAAAGGATGAACATAGAGACAAGTATGGATAAAGTGATCAGGCATATGATTGCACGCTTTTTCATAAAACCTTTCCCTCCTTTAAAATCACCATTTTTTAGAAAAATAAATATTCCAAGAACTAGTATCTATGTAATTCTACAAAATTTATCCGCTAGATGGTATCATTATTTTAGATTTTATCAATTTTTGTATAATTCCTGGATATCTGCATCTTCAAAGCGGATGAATAGGGGAATCGGCCATACGGGGAGATCGGATTTGGAAGATAATAGAGAATCACTTCTAGTGATAGATATGCTTAATGACTACAGGGGCAAGGACGCCCCTTTCGAAATTCCCGGCTTTACAAATATTATAGAACCAATAAAAAGAGAGATTGAGGAAGCCAGGAAAAATAATAATCCCATAATATATCTTTGTGATTGTCATGATAGGGATGACAGGGAATTCAGGCTCTTCCCACCGCATGCGCTCAGGGGCAGCAGGGGCGCAAGCATTGTGGATGAATTGAAACCTGAGGGGACCGACATCCTGGTAAGGAAAAATACTTTTTCCGGTTTCTATAATACTGAACTTGATGAGATGTTAAAAAAATTAACTATCCACAAGATCGTGATAACCGGTGTTATCACAAATATAAGCGTGATATGTACCGCCACAGATGCATTGATGAGGAATTATGAAGTAGATGTGGTAAAAGATGCCGTAAGGGGACTTGATGGTAAGTCTCATGACTATGCTATTGACCAGATGGAGAATGTCTTTAAGATCGGTATTAGATTATAAAATATAAAAGTTAAAAGATTTCAGGAAGGCTATAAGTGGGAGTAAAATTATTTTTAATAAGACATGGGCAGACCAGCTGGAATGTAGAGGGAAGATATCAGGGAGACCGTGACATAGAGCTCAACCAGGTCGGTATCAAGCAGGCAAGGCTGGCAGCAAAGTATCTTTCCAGGGTAGAGTTTGCAAATATCTATTCCAGTCCCTTAAAACGCACCCTCTATACGGCAGAGAAAATAAAAGGCAGGAGGGATCTCAAGATAAAAGTCAGGGATGACCTGAAAGAGATGAATTTTGGCAAGTGGGAAGGCTTGAAATTCTCTGAGATAAATGAGAAATATCACAGGGATTATCAAAACTGGCTTGAGGACCCATACAATAATAGACCCACGGATGGGGAAAATTTCAAGGAAATAACAGAAAGGACCACAACTGAGATCACCAGGATCGTTTCAGAAAACACAGATGGTTCAAGTGTCGCAGTAGTCGCACACGGAGGTGTGATACTGTCACTTTTAGTATACTGGCTCCAGATCCCTTTAGCGCGCTGGAAATCAATAATACAGAGGCAGGGGGCAATAAATATTGCAGTGATCGATAAAGGCTATCCGTATATATCAGCAATAAATTATACAGGGCATTTAAAATCGATCTATGATGATACTGAGGATAAAGTCATAAAAATATACAGCAGCTTAAGGAATAATAAATAAACCGGAGGTCTTACAAATGGAAGAAAGTACTGAGAATGCAAATATGTTAAGCGGAGGTTTTATCCAGAAATTTTTAGATAACTGGATAGATATTGCAATAATCATAGGGGCTCTTGTGGTCCTTGTTATAATTGTCAGTATCAGCAGGAGGAGGCTCAGGAGATTTTTTGAAAAGAAGATCCCCGAGGACAAGATGCTTATGAGGAAGCGCACGCTTACATTTAATAGCGTAATATCAAATCTTATAATAGTAGTAGCTTTTATAGCAGCCGCCCTGGTCATAGCCGAACAGCTGGGTATTAGCGTTACCCCCCTCCTTGCAGGCGCAGGTGTTGCAGGGATCGTCATAGGATTTGGGGCCCAGAGCCTGATAAAGGATCTTATAAATGGAGTCTTTATACTTCTCGAACAATGGTACCAGGTAGATGATGTTGTTAGTGTAGGGGGTATTACAGGTTCAGTTGAAAAGTTCAATCTGAGGACAACAGTATTAAGAGATATCGAGGGAACGGTGCATTATATTCCAAATGGGGAGATAACAGTGCTCGGCAACCGCACCCATCTATGGTCAAGGGCAGTTGTAGAAGTCGGTGTCCACTATAATGAAGACACAGGCAGGATAGTGGAGGTCCTTGAGGAGATATTCGATGATATAATGGCCGATAAAAAATATAAGAAAATGATCCTTGAAAGACCGTCAATACTTGGAGATGATGGAATAAGTGAGCTGGGGGATTCTGCTATAATATTCAAGCTGGTATGCAAGGTAAAACCTGGAGAACAGTGGAACATAGGCAGGCAGATCAGGAAAAGAATAAAGGATAAATTTGACGAGGTTGGTATAGAGATACCCTATCCATGTACTAATATTTATATAAGGAATAATAAATAAATATTTTATTTAAGATCAATAAAAGTGCCAGGTTATTATTGATTAATAATTTCATTTGTTATAATATCCCTAGTGATAATTAAAGTTGAAAAAATTAAATATTTATTCATCTTTCTGTTCTACACTATAAGTAGAACCTAATTTTGTTAATAATTAGTCCAAAGGAGGATCGCGAGATTGAAAGAATATGAATTAGCTGTCATCTTTGATGCTACACTGGAAGAAGAAAAGATCGACCAGGAGATAGCAAAACTAACCACACTTCTTGAAAAAGAAAAATGCGAGATAGCCAAAATAGATAAATGGGGCGTTAAAAAACTCGCATATCCAATCAAAAAACAGGAAAACGGATTCTATGCCATTATCTATTTCAGTGGTACAAGTGCGATTATTCCTGAGGTTGACCGCGTTAATAAGATCAATGATCTTGTTTTACGTCACATGGTAGTGAAAAGTGAGCAATAATCAAAATTATCATAATCAGAAGAGGGTGATATTATATGGCTTTTAGTGTCAACAATATAACCATACTGGGAAATATTACACGGGATCCTGAACTCCGTTTTACTCCAAGCGGAACGGCGGTAGTAAGTTTTGGACTGGCGGTAAACCGTAGTATCCAAAATAAAAAATCAGGTGAATGGCAGACCGAAGTCGATTTCTTCAATGTAACTGCATGGTTTAAGCTAGCCGAGAATTGCGCTGAGAGCCTGAGTAAGGGTGACAGGGTACTTGTATCAGGAAGGCTTTCACAGGACAGCTGGGAAGACAAGGAAGGACAGAAGAGATCAACTGTAAAAGTAATAGCCAGCGTGGTGGCACCCAGCATGGAATTTGCTACATGCAAACTTGAAAAGAACCCGAAAATGGACAGCGGAGGTGTGGCTGCTGCTAAAAGTACGAAGGAAGAAGTAGATTTTACTGACGAAGACATACCATTTTAATAATTGATCTAGAGAATAAATGATTCTGGTTGAAAACTTAAAGTAAGGAGAGAAAAACAGTTGGGAAAGAAAAAGAGTACTAGGAATAATAGGAATAGTGACAGGACCAATGATAGAGATAAAAATTCGGGCCCTGGCGGTCTAAGACAGAGGAAGAAATATTGTTTTTTTTGCAAAGAGAATATAGATATTGTTGATTATAAGAATATCGGCATGCTGGAAAGATATATTTCCGATAGAGGAAAGATAAGACCAAGAAGGTCTTCAGGAAACTGTGTCCAGCATCAACGCAGGGTCGCCGTGGCTATAAAGAGAGCCAGGGTCATGGCTTTGATCCCATATTATCAAAGATAATCTATAGAGATTTTTATATGTCCTTTGATAACCTTAGCAGGATAAAAACAAAGAAGTTGAATCTGGGACTTCTTATCCTGTTTACATTTTTAGCCCTGGTGTTTTCATTCTTTGTGCCGGGATTTGGATTGCTCGGGGTAGCGCTTCTGCCAATACCCACGGTCCTGCTTGTGATAATGGGCAGGATAAGAGATGGTATTATATGCGCAACGGTAGCGTGCCTGGTGATACTGGCGCTTAATTACATACTTGCACCGGTAGCTATTATCCTGATTATTTCGGTGGCTTTTATCTACAGGTGGGCTGTTGAAAATAAAAAGACTTACTGGCAGGTGATCGGGGCAGTGTTCTTTGCATTTTTTGCTGCTATCATTCTGTATATTATATTATTCTCTGTTTTTTACAGGGTAAATTTCTTTTCAGAGACCCTTGCGGGATACAATGAATATATAGACGGCCTGATGGATGATTCTTTTATAGATGCATACAGCAGCCTGATGATGTTTGACCGGTCCCAGATGAGTGAAATAATAGCCCAGACGCAGAGCATGCTAAGGTATTTCCCCAGGGTCCTGCCGGGAATACTGGTGGTATCTTTTGGAATAATAAGCGGGTTGAATTATGCTTTTAGTGTATGGATATTTAAAAGATATCAGATAGAGATCAAACCGATGATTCCATTTATAAAATGGGACCTTCCCTGGTATTATGTCTGGGGAGTAATAATCGGGCTTATTCTTGTTCTGGTCCCGGAAATGGGCAGTGTGGCAGGTGGGGGCACATTAACAGTAAATACCGCATTAGACATAGTAGGTTATAATCTGATAATAATATTTGGCCTTCTTTATGTGGTACTGGGGATATCGGTTCTTTTTGGAATTTTTACCAGATTTAAAGTGGGGATCGTCTGGAGAATACTTATATTTGCATCTTTATGGTTCTTTTTTATTTTTGCACTTATAGTTTTTCCATTAATGGGACTCATCGATATCTGGGCGAATTTCAGGAGATTAAAAAGAAAATAAAAATAAATTATAAAACTAATCTTTATAATACAGGAGGAAGACTTGAAAGTAATATTAACACAATATCAGGAAAAATTAGGCGATGTCGGCGATATAGTCGAAGTCAAGGCCGGATATGCAAATAATTATTTAATACCCCAGGAAATAGCTGTAATCGCTACGAAGGGTAATATAAATCAGATGAAACTGGTTAAAAAAGCTGCAGTAAAGGTTGAGGCAAAAAATATTGAAGAAGCAAGTAAGACAGCAGAAAGTCTTGCAGACATTACCTTGAATTTCATTGTAAAGACCGGTGAAGAAGGCAAGCTCTATGGTTCTATTACCAATAAGGATCTTGGGGTAAAAATAATGAAAGACAAGAAAGTCGAGATAGATAGAAAAAAAATCGACCTTCCGGAGCATATAAAAGAACTTGGCGAATATGATGTCGATATAAAAATATATAAAGAAGTAAAAGCGACCATTAAGGTAATAGTCGAACCTGATAAAGAGTCAAAGGCCCTGATAGAAGCTCATCAAAAAGAAAAAGAAGCATCAGAAACTGAAGAAATAGAAAAGATCGATGCTGATATAGAGGCTGAGGCTGCCAGGGGGAAAACTCAAGAAGTCAAAAAAGAAGATGCAGCCAGTCCGGATGCATCAGAGACTGAAGAGGCCTAAGATTATTTAGCTTATGCAGGATAAAACAAAAAATGATAGCCGCAGATCACCACTGGATACTAGCAGGCTTCAGCGGATACCTCCATATAATATTGAGGCTGAAGAATCCCTTTTAGGCGCTATGCTCATATCAAGGGATGCTGTAGCTTCAGTATTGGAGATAGTCAAATCAGATGATTTTTACAGAAAACAGAATCAGATAATATTTGATTCTATTCTTGAACTCTATTCGAAAGGGGAACCCTCTGATCCGATTACTATTGCGGATCACCTTAAGAAGAAAGGGACGCTTGAAGAGGTGGGTGGAAAGACTTTTATCCATTCACTTATCAGCAATATACCCCTTGCGGCAAATGCAGAATATTATGGGAGGATAGTAAGAAATCATTCAATCTTAAGAAAACTGATATATGCGGCAACTGATATAGCTACTATGGGTTATGAGGTTCCGGAGGACCTGGTTGCGACTGTCGATAAGGCACAGGAGCTGATATTCTCGATCTACCAGGATCTTAATCAGGGCAATAATAAAAACTCTATAGCAGTTATGAAGGATATAGCACCTGAAGTCTTTGATGAAGTAGAGAAGCTCCATGAAGCAGGATCTGATGTCTCAGGCATACCAAGCGGTTATATTGAATTGGATAAGTATACCTTAGGTTTTCAAAAGTCCGACCTAATAATAATCGCTGCAAGACCTGGTATGGGTAAGACTTCACTTGTTCTTGGTATGGCCCTGAATATTACACTTAAGGAAAAATTACCGGTTGCATTATTTTCTCTTGAGATGTCAAAGCATCAGGTGGGCCAGAGGCTTATGAGTGCACAGTCAAGGATCGACCTACAGAGATTTAGGGATGGAAAAATAAAAGAAGATGAATGGACTAAACTAGGTCGAGCTGTTGAAAAACTTGCAGAATGCAAACTATATATAGATGATACAGCATTTCTTACAGTAATGGACCTCCGGTCGAGGGCAAGGATGATGGCTTCTACATATGGCATAAAGATGATAATAGTCGATTATCTTCAACTGATGCAGTCGACTTCAAACTACAGGGGTAATAAGGTACAGGAGATAACGGAAATATCCCAGAACCTGAAAAGCATTGCCAAAGAACTGAATATTCCCGTAATAGCAGTATCGCAGCTATCAAGGGAAGTAGAAAAGCGGGAGAGTAAAAAACCACAGCTTGCGGACTTAAGGGAATCAGGCTCCATAGAGCAGGATGCCGACCTTGTGGCTTTTGTATACAGGGATGAATATTATGATGAAAATTCAAATAAAAAAGGTGAAGCAGACTTGATAATAGCCAAGCATAGAAACGGACCTACAGGAAAGGTAAAATTGCAATTCAATAAAAGATATGCATTATTTTCAAATTTAATTAAATCACATCAGGTAGAAAAACGAGGTGAAGGAAATGTCTAGTTTAGCCGTTGTAGGAGTACAGTGGGGAGATGAAGGAAAAGGAAGAATAGTGGACCTGCTTTCCAGCCAGATGGATATGGTCGTGAGGTTCCAGGGCGGAAACAATGCTGGCCATACTGTTGTAAAGGGTGAAGATGTATTTAAACTGCACTTGATCCCTTCTGGGATACTATACCCTAAAGTTACCTGCGTCATAGGGGATGGAGTAGTCTTAAATCCTGCAGTATTGATCGAAGAGCTTGATAAATTAAAGACGAAGAACATCAATATTGAAAATCTCAAGATAAGCTGTAAGGCACATATGGTGATGCCTTACCACATAGTCCTCGATAAAGCCAGGGAACACCGTCTCGGAAAATCAAACATAGGCACGACCCATAAGGGGATAGGGCCAGTTTATTCTGATAAAGCCTCCAGGTCCGGCATACGGACACAGGATCTTCTTGACCATAAGATATTTAAGACGAAGCTGGAAGAAGAGCTCTCCCTAAAGAATGCTATTATAGAGAAAGTGTATGGCATGGAGCCTTTGGATCCAGGGGAAATATATGAAGATTATATGCTTTATGCTGAGAGAATAGGCAAGTATATAATAGATACGGCCTTTATGATAAATGAGTTCCTTGACCAGAATAAGAGCGTATTATTTGAAGGTGCCCAGGGAACCATGCTTGATATCGACCAGGGAACATATCCTTATGTCACTTCATCGTCTACTACCTCGGGAGGAGCGTGCATCGGTGCCGGAGTAGGACCCGGAAGGCTGGATGAAGTCCTGGGTATTGCGAAAGCCTATACCACCAGGGTGGGATCAGGACCTTTTCCAACTGAGATCAAGGGAGATACTGGCGACCTGCTGAGGGAGAAGGGTCATGAATACGGGACCACTACCGGAAGACCGAGAAGATGCGGCTGGCTTGATGCCGTGGTTCTTAGATATTCTGCGATGCTTAACTATCTTGACAGTATAGCACTTACAAAACTTGATATACTTTCAGGACTTGAAAAAATAAAGATATGTACAGCATATAAATATAAAAAAGAAGTCTATAAAAATCTTCCATGTCACCAGACCATACTCCATAAATGTACTCCGGTATATGAGGAATTTGAGGGATGGTCAGAAGATATCACCGGGATCAAGAATTATGAAGATCTGCCCGCGGCAGCTCGGAAATATATAGAAAGCATAGAAGAGATAACAAAAGTGCCGGTCTCTATGATAAGTGTAGGACCCGAGAGGAGCCAGATAATCATCAGGGACGGCAATCTGAAAAAAAGACTTTTTGACTCAAATAACCGGTCGACCCTTATTATTTAGTTTATAAATATTTCAGATGTGAAAATATCAGGTATATATTTTTTCTTTGTTATAATAAATTAAAGGAGCAAGTTGAAGGTATTAGTAATCGGAGGCGGCGGCAGGGAACATTGCCTGGCCTGGAAAATTGCAGCAAGCGACCTTGTGGACAAAATATATGCCGCTCCGGGAAATGCCGGGATCAGTTCGATAGCTGAATGTGTGGAATTGGATATTGGGGAAAGCGGTTTTAGCCGGATCACTGATTTTGTTGAAGCTAATGACATAGGGCTTGTCGTAGTCGGACCCGAAGCACCGCTTGTTCAAGGAATTGCCGATCATCTTGAGAACCGTGGGATCCTAATTTTTGGCCCCAAAAAGGATGCTGCTATGCTTGAAGGAAGCAAGGTTTTTACCAGGGACCTATTATCCAGATATGGTATTCCGATACCAGAAGCTTTAGTTTTTGAAAGATCACAATACGACGAAGCTTTAGCATATGTCAAAAATCAGAATAAATTTCCTTTAGTTATAAAAGCTGACGGTCTTGCAGCCGGAAAAGGAGTGCTCATAGTACAGAATACCAATGAGGCCATAAAGGCCCTGGATGACTGTATGGTAAGCCAGGTATTCGGGGATTCAGGAGACAGGGTGATCGTAGAGGAATTTCTTACCGGATATGAGACATCCATACTGTGCCTTTCTGATGGGAAAAAGATCATACCCATGGATCTTGCCCAGGATTATAAAAGGATCTTTGACGGCGATGAAGGTAAGAATACCGGAGGTATGGGAAGTTACAGCCCGGTCCCGATGATAAGCAGCAGTGTTTACAAAAAAGCACTTGATAATATTATTTATCCTACTGCAGATGCACTTAGAAAAGAAAATATTGATTACCGCGGCATCCTTTATGCGGGAATAATGGTAAGTGGAGGCGAACCTTATCTCCTTGAATACAATTGCAGGTTCGGTGATCCTGAAACACAGGCAGTCCTTCCCAGGCTTGATGATGATCTGGTGCCGCTTCTTATGGGATGCGCAGAAGGAAATATTGGAGTGGATTCGCTTTCCTGGAGCAGCGATAAATGCATATGCGTAGTGGCAGCATCACGCGGATACCCTGATACGTCGTCAAAAGGTGATATCATCACCGGACTTGATGATTTGAGTGGCGATGATGATACTTTTATGTTCCATTCCGGGACCAGGAAGCAGAATGGAAATATCGTTACTGACGGAGGAAGGGTGCTGGGCCTTTCAGCATTGGCCCCCGGATTTAAAGAAGTAAGAAAAAAAGCTTATAATGCCATGAGTAAGATAAACTTTGATGGAATGCAATACAGAAAAGACATAGCCTATAAGGCAGAGGAGGATGTCTGATGAAAAAGGATATAATGAAAGTAGCTATTGTGATGGGAAGCATATCTGATGAACCCATAATGAAAAATGCGTCCGATACCCTTAAAAAATTTGGGGTAAAATGCGAGATCCATATACTTTCAGCTCATAGAATGCCAAACAAGACAAGAGAATTTGCAGAAAACCTAAAAAAATCCGGTATAGGAATTGTCATAGCAGGTGCAGGGAAAGCTGCACATCTTCCAGGAGTCATAGCTTCATATACCGAACTCCCGGTAATAGGTGTACCGATAAAGACTTCCGACCTGGGCGGAATGGATTCACTTCTTTCAATAGTCCAGATGCCTTCAGGAGTGCCTGTAGCATGTGTAGCAATAAATGGAGCAAAGAATGCGGCACTTCTGGCAATAGAGATCATTGCACTTTCTGACGAAGGCATGGCGGAAAAAATAAAAAAATTCAAGCATGATATGGAATATTAAATTTATGCTTTAGCAGTTATTTTATTATTATTTTCTGATATCATTCAACCAGGAGCTTGTCCGAGAATTGGACTTAAGGCTTGCAGGCTTCTGGATCTCTAAGAATTAATATTTATTGATATGTCTGGCTGTTTGATAATATATAAATGTAAGAATGGAAATATCAAGTAGGTGCGAGGGGTAGTTATTTTGGGTGCAAATGGCACAAAAATAAAAGTAAAAGATTATGGTTTCTATTATGGGGTCAATAAAGTCCTTGGCGGTATTTCAATGGAGATACCAAAAAATACTATTACAGCATTGATCGGTCCATCGGGGTGCGGAAAATCAACATTTCTTAGGAGTTTTAACAGGATGAACGATCTTCTTCCCAATACAAAAGTAGAAGGAGATATATTAATAGATGAAAAAGATATATACAAAGATTCAATAGATGTGGTCGAGCTCCGCAAGAAAATAGGAATGGTCTTTCAAAGACCCAATCCATTCCCAAAGACCATCTATGAAAATATTGCCTATGGGCCAAAACTTCACAGAAAACATTCAAAGCAAGAGCTGGATGTGATCATTGAGGCAAGCCTTATAAAAGCTGCCCTTTGGGATGAAGTAAAGAATAAATTAAATACAAGCGCATTGGACCTCTCAGGGGGCCAGCAGCAGAGATTATGCATAGCAAGGGTACTGGCTGTAGATTCGGAAATAATACTGATGGATGAACCTGCATCGGCCCTTGATCCGATCTCGACCCAGAAGATCGAGGACCTGATAGATGACCTTAAGAAAAATTATACCATAATCATCGTTACACATAATATGCAGCAGGCGGCCAGGGTATCCCAGAAAACAGCATTCCTGCTCATGGAAAGCTTTGGTACACCTTCCACACTTATAGAATATGATGATACCAATAAGATATTTACTAATCCCAGGGATAAGAGAACTGAGGATTATATTACGGGTAGATTCGGTTAATTTATCTATAAGTCACTTTATTTATTTTGACATCTTTATTTTCATACAATATAATACCTCAATTAAATATTATAACTATTTGATATGTATTTATTTATGATAAAAATAAAGTAAGATACAAAGCACTGGGGGCAGTTACCAATGAAAGAATACCGTTTGACCAAAGATGGACATGAAAAGCTGATCGAGGAAAGAGAAGATCTTGCCAGCAATAAGCGAAAAGAGATAGCTGAAAGACTAAAGGATGCAAAAGATAATGCAGGGGATCTCGCTGAAAATACTGAATATGAATATGCAAAAAATGAACAGGCATTTATCGAGGGAAGAATAGAACAGATAAATGAGATCCTGGACAATCATGTGATAATTGAAGGAAATAATCATAATGATATTATAGATATTGGTTCGACAGTAGAGGTTAAAGACCTGGATTCGAATAAGAAGATGAAATACATGCTTGTAAGTTCAGTTGAGTCTGACCCTGAAAATCATAAGATATCAGATGAATCCCCGACAGGTATGGTGCTTCTGGGCAAGAAAGCCGGGGATGAGGTACAGGTAAAGACGCCTCAAAGCATGATCAAGCTTAAAGTGCTTAAAATAATATAATCACTTTTTAATAATGGTAATTTTATTTCCCTGCCTTTGAGTTATAATAATTATTATAATAATATCTATCCAGCGGGTCTTTGTTTTTAACTGACAACCCGTTTTTATTAAAAGGTATCTTAAAGGAAATTCACAATATGAATGACAGTGGCTCTACAAGTAAAAATGAGCAGGCCAGATTAACAGATGACAGATATGACTATTTACTGGAGACTGAAGAGCCTCTTGCTGAAACACTTGCAGCGAAGCTAGATAAAGTAAAATCCCTTAAGAATAAAGGGGTCAGGCTTTATGGTAGCAAATTTGAGAAAAATATTGATATTTCTGATTTAAGGGAAAAATATTCGCAACTCTCGGCCGGAGAGAAAGCGGAAGGCTTTTTTAGGATAGCCGGACGGATCATGATATTCAGGAGACATGGCAAAGCTACTTTTTGTGATATTAAGGACTCTACCGGGAAAATGCAGCTTTTTCTTAGCCTTAACAGCCTCGGGGAGGAAAAATACAATTCATTCTCCGAACAACTTGATATTGGCGATTGGATAGGAGTAGAGGGCAGCATATTTGTTACAAGGACAGGTGAGCTTTCGCTGGGTGTGAAGAGTTTTGAACTCTTAAGTAAATCCATCAGGATCCTTCCTGAGAAGTGGCACGGGCTTAAGGATAAGGAGCTTCGTTACAGGCAGAGGTATCTGGATTTTACAGTCAACCCGGATGTTAAGGAAGTATTCATTACCAGGATAAAGGCAATAAATGCATTGCGGCAGTTTCTTAATAGCAGGGGGTTTTTAGAAGTAGAGACTCCTATGTTGCAGTCTATACCTGGCGGTGCAGCAGCCCGTCCGTTTATCACACATCATAATGCGCTTGATATCGATCTTTACCTGAGGATCGCTCCGGAACTTTACCTTAAAAGATTGATCATAGGAGGATTTGAAAAAGTATATGAGATAAACCGTAATTTCAGGAATGAAGGAATATCTTATAAACATAATCCCGAATTTACCATGGTCGAGTTCTATCAGGCTTTTTGTGACTATAATGACCTGATGGAGATGACTGAAGAACTAATAAAATATATTGCAGAAGAATCTACTGGCAAATTAGATTTTAGATACAGGGGAGAAGACATAGATCTTGGACCCGGATGGCAAAAGTTTACCATGCTGGAATCAATAGAACATTATGGGAAGATAAAAATAAACTTCTCAACAAAACGGGTTGACCTGGAAAAAATATGCAAAGATCTTGATATCAAAGTCAGGAAAGAGTGGGGCACGGGAAAGATAATAAATGAAATATTTGAAGCAGTAGTTGAGCCAAAACTCATCCAGCCTACTTTTATAAAGGATTATCCTATAGAAATATCTCCTTTGGCAAAGAAACATCCGGGTAATGAAAACCTGACTGAAAGATTTGAACTCTTTATAGGAGGGGAAGAGATGGCTAATGCATTTTCAGAGCTTATCGACCCCAGGGACCAACTGGAAAGATTTAAAAACCAGGCAAAAAGCAGTGATGAGGAGGAAAGGATAACGGGAAAAATAGATATTGATTTTCTCAAAGCCCTTGAATACGGAATGCCGCCTACAGGTGGAGAAGGCATAGGCATCGACAGGCTTGTCATGCTCCTGACAGGAAGCGACTCTATCAGGGATGTTATACTGTTTCCGCTTCTAAGACCTTAAATATTAAATAAAATAAATACTATTAAATGGTGATAGTAAATGATATGTGATTTTTGTAAAAAGAATAAAGCTACGATCCACTTGATCAGGGTGCAGAATGATAATGTTGAAAAGGTGAATATCTGCGCAGGATGTGCCGAAGATTTTAACTTTTTTTCAGAGGATGACTTCTATAAGGACCTTACGAAGATCCTCTATAAGATCTTCAAAGCTGATGAAGGTCAGCAAAACGGTATAAGGGAGTTAAAAAACCTTAAGAATATTGAAATAAGAAAGAACAGATCCTGTTCTTTCTGCGGTATGGATCTTGAAAATATAAGAAAACTTGGCAAGATGGGCTGTCCAAATTGTTATAGAGAGTTTAAGAACATATTGCTTCCTATCATTAAAGCCATACATAAAAATATTGAGCACAGAGGGAAGATCCCGGAAAATACTACCGGACAGATCAAGCTTGAAAAAAGTATAAGGGATCTTAAAAATAGGTTGAATAGAGAGATCTTTGTAGAGAACTTTGAAGAGGCTGCCAGGATAAGGGACGAGATAAGGCAATTGGAGAAAAATATTTATGAATGACTCAAGGAACTTTCTTTCAGGAGATGAACCCGAAACTGGAAACCTGGATGGAAACTCCATCATTCTCAGCACCAGGGTAGCTCTTGCCAGAAATCTTGCAAATCATAAGTTTCCCTCTTCCAGTACTCTTGATGAAAGAACCCAGATAATAAGAACTGTCCAGAATTGCATGGAAGGTATGGATGGACTTCCTGAATTTCATTTTCACCGTCTCTCAAGGCTTACCAGAATACAGAGACATATGATTCTTGACGATTACCAGATCGATGAAGAATTTGTATCAAAACTATCAGGAAGGGCGCTGCTGCTATCTCCACGTCTTTCCTTGAAAGATAGTGCCATTTCCATATTGTTGTGCTGGGACGATCATATAAGGATACAGGTATCATCCCAGGGTTCATGTATAGAAGAAGGATATGCGGTAGCTTCAAAGATAGAGAAATTACTTGAATCAAGGCTTTCATTTTCCTTTGATAAAGAATGGGGATACCTTACTGCAAATCCTGCTGATCTGGGCACAGCGCTTGAAGTATCGATAATGACACATCTTCCGGCAATTGCAATTAGTCCGGAGATAGCAGATTTTATTAAGAATCTTACAAAAGTAGGCTGCTCTATAAGCGGTTTTTCGGGTATAAATTCCGAGATCATAGGTAACCTATTCATGATATCAAGTTCAAAGACATTGGGTAAAAGTGAAGAAGAAATAGTTGAAGAAATGCAGGCAATTTGCTTAAATATAATTGAGGAGGAAGAGAATTCCAGAAAGAAACTGGTTAAAAAGGACCTTCTTGGAGCAAAAGATAATGTATATCGTTCTTATGGCCTTTTAAAATATGCAAAAATATTATCTTTTGATGAGGCCCTGGAGTTATTATCGATTTTAAGACTCGGACTCGATCTGGGAATTGTCGAAAAAACCAGGGACTTTGATTTATTTGAACTTATTAATATAATTAGTGACTCTCATGTAATCTCTAATTTTGAGATAGAGGGACCAGTTTCAGATGATGATATAGATCTAAAGAGAGCGGACCTGATAAGAGAGAAAGTACTGGAGGAATAGATTAAAATATGTTTGAAAGATTTACAGAAAGAGCAAGAAAAGTAGTTGTAAAAGCTCAGGATGAAGCCCGGTTCCTGAAGCAGAATTATATCGGTACCGAGCATATCCTGCTGGGCCTTATCGATGAGAAAGAAGGAATTGCTGCAAAAGTATTTCAGGAGCTTGATATAGCATTTGATAGTATAAGAGCTGCAATAAAAGATGTAGTCACTGAAGGAAGCTCTGAGTCATATGAACACATACCTTTTACCCCCAGGGCGAAAAAGGTCCTGGAGCTTTCCCTCAGGGAGGCCCTCCAGATGGGACATAATTATATTGGCACAGAACATATATTATTGGGACTTCTTCGTGAAGGGGAAGGTGTAGCGGCAAGGGTGCTGAATAGCCTCGGGATCACTCTTAGCAATGTAAAAGAAAAGGTAAAGGAGATACTGAACAGGCAGTCACTTTATGCTGATTCTGATTCGAAGACCAGCCAGGCCGGCAGCATGCCGAAAAAGACACTAAAGATGTTGAACCAGTTTGGTAGGGAACTTACACGGCTGGCAAAAGAAGGAAAGCTCGATCCTGTGATCGGCAGGAAAAAGGAAATCGACAGGATAATACAGATCCTTTCAAGGAGGACCAAGAATAATCCAATACTTATCGGTGAATCCGGTGTAGGGAAAACTGCCATCGTAGAGGGACTTGCTCAATACATTATAACAAATAAGATACCATCTAATCTTTCGGGTAAAAGGATATTCACACTCGACCTGGGTGCGCTTGTCGCAGGCTCCAGATACCGGGGAGACTTTGAAGAAAGATTAAAGAAGGTACTTGCCGAGATCAAAGATAGTGGAAATATTATTTTATTTATAGATGAAGTACATACGCTTGTAGGGGCAGGAGCTGCTGAAGGTGCTATAGATGCAGCCAGTATTTTAAAACCCATGCTTGCAAGAGGCGAGATACAGACAATAGGTGCCACTACTGTTACAGAATACCGTAAATATGTTGAAAAAGACAAAGCCCTGGAACGTAGGTTCCAACCTATCTTTGTTGAGGAACCTTCTGTATTTGAGACTATCGAAATACTTAAGGGTCTCAAGACAAGATATGAGACATTCCATAGCCTGACAATAACAGATGAAGCAATAAATTCAGCTGCAAAATTGTCCCAACGCTATATCAGTGACAGATTTCTTCCTGATAAGGCTATTGACCTGATCGATGAGGCGAGCTCAAGGGTAAGGGTACGTACACTTATGACCCCTCCCGACCTTAAAGAGCTGGAAGCAAGCATCACAAGCATCGTAGAGCAGAAACAAAAGGCGATAAAGAATCAGGATTTTGAAAAAGCTGCTCAATTGCGAGACAAGGAAAAACAGCTTCTAAAGGAAAAGAAGGAAATAGAAGAGCAAAAAAGCCGTTCAAAAAAGACAAATAAAGAGATCGTTGACGAAAATGAAATAGCCGAGGTCCTTTCAAACTGGACCGGTGTTCCTGTCTATAAGCTTTCTTCAACAGAATCATCAAAGCTTATGAATATGGAAAATGACCTTCACAAGAGGGTTGTAGGTCAGGACCAGGCAATAAAGACAGTATCCAAAGCTATCAGGAGATCACGTTCAGGACTGAAGGATCCTAAAAGGCCGATTGGTTCATTTATGTTCCTGGGACCCTCAGGTGTCGGAAAGACAGAGCTTGCAAAGACCATTGCAGAATTTCTTTTTGAGAAGGAAGAAACACTCATACAGGTGGATATGTCTGAATATATGGAAAAGCATTCTGTTTCCAAGCTTGTAGGTTCACCTCCCGGATATGTGGGTTATGATGAGGGTGGTCAGCTGACTGAGATGGTAAGAAGAAAACCTTATAGCGTGATACTGCTTGATGAGATCGAAAAAGCTCATCCTGATGTTTTTAATATTCTTCTTCAAATATTTGAAGACGGACACCTTACTGATTCACAGGGCAAAAGAGTCGATTTTAAAAATACTGTGATAATTATGACTTCAAATCTCGGAGCAAGGGAGATACAGAAGAACACACCTATGGGATTTAAGAAGATAGATACTGAAGATCTTTCTTATGAGGAGATAAAGGGAAAGGTCATGAGTGAGTTAAAAAGGGTATTCAGGCCGGAATTTTTAAACCGTGTAGATGAAGTCATAGTATTCCATAAACTCACAGAGAAACAAGTCTTTAATATAATGGACCTTATGATGTCCAGGCTTGGACAGGCTCTTGAACTGCAGGGAATCATGATCGATATTAAAAAGAGCGCGAAGGATCTGCTTCTTGAAAAAGGTTATGATCCTGCAATGGGAGCAAGACCTATGAGAAGGGCCATCCAGAATTTTATTGAGAACCCAATATCTGAGAAGATCATTGCCGGTGAAGTAAAATCAGGGCAAAAAGTAGTCGTAAAATCAAAAAATGGCAAAATGCAATTCGAAATTAAGAAACTTAGTAGCTCCGGCAGCGTCTTAAAAGTATAGTTTTTTCAAATATGTTATTTAACAATTTTTAAATAAAATTGTTATAATAAGTATAATATTGGATGATTAACTTTTAGGACTATGAATAATAAGAATCAAGAAGGACTATTACTGGAGAGCCTACGGAAGATCGCTCCCGGTACTGAACTCGGTTTGGGTATGGAATATATCCTGCAGGGGAAAACCGGCGGATTGATCGTGATAGGCGATTCTGAAGAAGTGCTGAAGCTGGTAAATGGCGGATTTTATATTGGCTGCGGTTTTTCTCCCACAAAATTCTATGAACTTGCCAAGATGGACGGAGCTATCATACTAAGTTCTGACGGCAGAAGGATCCTGTATGCTAATACCCATCTTTTTCCCAATCCTGAAATAAAGACAACTGAGACAGGTACAAGGCACAGGACTGCCGAAAGGGTTGCAAAGCAAACAAACACACTTGTCATCTCTATTTCCCAGAAAAGAGATGTCATCACTGTCTACAAGGGCAATATAAGGTATATGCTGGAGGAACCAAGAGTTGTCCTGGCAAAAGCCAATCAGGCACTTCAGACTTTGGAAAAATACAAGGAAGGGCTCGATGTCCTTACTTTTAATCTGACCGTAAGGGAACTTGAAGATCTCGTCACATTATTTGATGTTTGCAGCGTACTTCAGAGGTCAAGCATAGTTCAGAAGACAGAAAAGGAAGTCAAGAAGTATATTTATGAACTCGGTGATGATGGAAGGCTTCTAAGAATGCAGGCTGAAGAGCTGATGGCTAATGTTGCCAGTGATTCTATAAATATTGTGACCGACTACAATCATCCTGATAATAAATCAGAACCCTCCCAGATCAAGGATAAAGTCAATGCCCTTTCGGCAGATGAGCTTCTTGATCTTAACAAGATAGCTTATATTCTGGGTTATAAAACAGTTGGAAACCTTAAGGAGTCAACCCTTCAACCCAGGGGTGTCCGCATACTTTCTGATGTCCGCAGGCTGCCTCAATCCATAATAATCAATTTAATAGATAAATTTGGTAATCTGAAAAGCATACTTGATGCAAGTATCGATGAATTATCTGAAGTGGCCGGTATGGGAAAGATAAGGGCTAACTCACTTTATGACCGTTTAAAGAAATATTCTGAGTATTATCTCTATAATGAACCATATAATAGGGGAGGAATATCACCCAAGATCAAAGTATAAACACCAGGAATTCTAAGTGTGCCGGTTTAGGACAGACTCCTAGTCTCCAGGATTATCATGGTCTTGAAAGTTAGAAAAATATGAATGTAGCGATTATTACAGCAGCAGGCAAGGGCACCAGATTAAAAAGCAATATAAGTAAACAGTTTTTAAATATATACGATAAACCTATTCTGGCTCACACTCTGTCTATTTTTGAAAAGACTCCTAAGGTCGATGCTATCTATGTATCCGTTCCTGAGGACTATCTGGATTCATGCAGGGTGGATATTGTAGAGAAATATAAATTTTCCAAAGTCAGAAAACTAGTGATCGGTGGAAGCCACAGACAGGCATCTGTCTTTAATGCTATTTCAAGTATTCCGGAAGACACAAATATCGTTCTTATTCATGATGGTGTCAGGCCTCTTGTGACCACTGAGGAAATAAATGAGACCATAAGGAGACTGGTAAATGACAATAAGAAGGATCCGGAAGTAAAAGGAGTCATCCTTGCGGCACCCGCAAAAGAGACGATAAAGAAAATAAGCGGCCAGACCATTGATATGACTATTCCAAGGGATACTGTCTGGCATGCCCAGACTCCGCAGACTTTCTTTTATAAGAATATAAGGGAGGCCCATCGTAAAGCTGCAGCGGAAGAATTTATAGGAACTGATGATGCGAGCCTTATAGAAAGAATGGGCTGGAAGGTAAATGTGACCAGGGGAAGGCATGAGAATATAAAGATAACCACTCCGGTAGACCTTTTCCTTGCAGAGCTTTTTATAAATAAAAACGGAAAACCATAAGGAAAGTGCTTAACTTATGAGAGTCGGAACCGGATTTGATGTTCATGTGTATACTGTTGGAAGAAGACTTATTCTTGGCGGTGTAGAAATAGACCATGAGAAGGGGCTTGAGGGCC
>CAZKVA010000006.1:0-24107 GCA_964556035.1 uncultured Actinomycetota bacterium | reverse complement strand
AGTTTCCTTATATGAGGATGCACGGTAATTTATTACCGTGAGGATGTCACGAACTGTTATATAAGATACCGGAAATTTATCTACTAGAGGATAAAATCACCATCTGTTTAATTGACTATTAAATTCAATATGATTAAAATAAAGAACTATGAATTTTCAGGATATCATATTTAATTTACAGAAATATTGGGCCGGTAAAGGCTGTATTATAAAACAGCCTCTTGACCTGGAAAAGGGAGCAGGTACCTTCAATCCCGATACTTTCCTGAGGTGTCTTGGTCCCGAACCCTGGAAAGTAGCATATGTTGAGCCTTCCAGAAGACCTACAGACGGCAGGTATGGAGAGAATCCTTTCAGGAGCCAGTTTTATTATCAATTCCAGGTACTTTTAAAACCTTCACCGGATGATGTAATAGATCTTTATCTCGGATCGCTTGAGAGTCTCGGTGTAGATATCCCGGGTCATGATATAAGGTTTGTTGAAGATGATTGGGCGTCTCCCACAATAGGTGCAGCCGGGCTTGGCTGGGAAGTCTGGGCCGATGGTATGGAGATAACCCAATTTACATATTTTCAGCAGATGGGCGGTCTTGCTTTAAAACCTGTGTCTGCAGAGATCACATATGGACTGGAGAGAATAGCAATGTATCTTCAGGATAAGGAAAGTTTCTGGGAACTTGCATGGAATGACAGCATTACTTATAAGGACGTTCATCTTGAATCTGAAAAACAATGGTCAAAATATAATTTTGAAATAGCAGATATCAGCATGCTCCTGGATCTGTTTGATAAATTCGAAAAAGAATTTAATAGTGCACTTAATAATGGACTGGTATTTGTAGCCTGCGAATATGTTCTTAAGTGTTCACATGTTTTTAATCTTCTGGACGCAAGAGAGGCAGTAAGTGTTGCCCAAAGAACATCATATATTGCCAGGGTAAGGAAGCAGGCAAAAGCCCTGTGCCAGGCTTATATTGACCAGAGAGAGGAACTTGGATTCCCCTTGTTACAGAAGACAGAAAGATAAGATATGAAAAAAGACCTTGTTTTAGAAATAGGAACAGAAGAGCTCCCCCCTTCGTGTATAAGGGAAGGTGCGGCAAGCTTTAAAATTCTTCTTGAAAAAAATATTAAATTAAACCTTATTGATTTTGATAAAATTTCTGTTTTTCATTCCCC
Source organism: uncultured Actinomycetota bacterium (assembly GCA_964556035.1). GTDB lineage: Bacteria > Actinomycetota > Humimicrobiia > Humimicrobiales > Humimicrobiaceae > M55B120. Next base: position 22,928 of record CAZKVA010000006.1, on the reverse strand, counting down.
CCGCAGGATAACAGCCTATATTAAAGACCTTAGCTTAATGCAGAAGTCTGAAGAAAAAGTAGTCACAGGACCTCCTAAAAATATTTCAATTGGTCCAGATGGAAAACCAAATCAAGCTGCATTAGGTTTTGCAAAAAGCCTTGGCATAGATGCTTGCGACCTGGAGGATATTGAGATCAAGGGCAAAGGGACCTATCTTGGGAAAAAGATACTCCAGGAGGGTAAAAATACTTCCGAGATACTTCCCAGAATATTGAAGGACACAATACTTTCGGTGACATTTAAAAAGCAGATGTACTGGGGAGATTACGGGACCAGGTTCATAAGGCCAATACGCTGGTTGCTTGTTCTTTTTGGTACTGAAGTTATAGAGCTAAGTATTGAAAATGTAGATTCAGGCAGATTTACTTATGGGCACAGGACACTTAGTAGATCTCCTCTTAAAATAGAGGATGCAAAGGACTATTTCACAATCCTTGAAAAAGATGGGAATGCTATTGCTGACCCACAAAAAAGAAGTAATATGGTCCATGCCCAGATCCAAGGAATCGAAAAGGAAAGATGGAAAGGGAAATATAGGGCCCTTGTGGATGAGAAATTACTCGAAGAGGTAGTTGACCTGACCGAGATACCAAATGTGTTGGTGGGAGAATTTCCTTCTGATTTTCTTTATATACCAGCGGATATATTGATGGAAGCCATACAATATCATCAAAAATATTTTCCGGTCTTAGATGATAAGGGGAAAGTCACCACAAACTTTTTGATCGTCCAGAATGGCAGATCAGATAATGGTGATATAAAGAAAGGCAATGAAAGGGTGCTCAAAGCGAGACTTTCTGATGCTGCTTTCTTTTATGAACAGGACAGAAAACATGATTTTTCTTATTGGGAGAAAAAGCTTGAAGGCGTAATATTTTATTTCGGGCTCGGTAATATGAAGGACAAACAGGATCGTTTAAAGAAAATAAGCCTTTATATTACAGATAAGCTGGACGCAAATGTAAAAAGTCTGAGCAGCACAATCAAAGAAGACCTAAACAATGCCAGTGCTATGTGTAAATGCGATCTTGTGACTAATCTTGTAGTGGAATTTCCTGAGCTCCAGGGTGTCGTCGGTCGTGAGTATTCGAAAGAGAGGGGACATTCAGATCCTGTATCTAGTTCCGTATTTGAGCACTACCTTCCAAGGTTTGCAGGGGACGATCTTCCTGCGACAGATACAGGCAGGATACTTTCGCTGGCAGATAAGATCGATACAATAACCGGGATGTTTATGGTTGGAAATATTCCTTCAGGTTCTGAGGATCCTTTTGCTCTCAGAAGGAAAGCTTCAGGTATAGTAAGATCGATACTTGAGGGAAATTATGACATTGATTTTAAAGACCTGATTGATTTTAATATGAAGTTATATTCTGATTCTTTTGAATTAAAAAAATTCACCGGAGAAGATAGTGCGGAGAAAATATTTGACTTTATAATCGCACGCCAGAGATTCCTTCTTGACAGCCAGGAAAGAAGAATGGATATTTTTGATGCTGTCCTTGGCTCTGGAGCAGGGTCTATCACTGATATCGATATGCGTTTTAAAGCTATCGAAGAGTTTATTTTAAAAAACGATATAAAGTCTATCGTTTGGCCGATGAGCCGAAGCCAAAACATAATATCAAAGAAGAAATTCAGCCATATAGATAAGGGACTGTTTGTCGAAGAACATGAGAAAGAATTATATAAATCATTAAAGGATGTTTTAGATAGTAAAGATACTCTAATTAATAATAAGGAGTATCCATTACTGCTTAAAGAGATGGAAAGATTTGGTAAGGTAGTCGATGCTTTTTTTGATGAAGTCCTGGTCATGGACAAGGATCCTTTGGTAAAAGCAAATCGTATCAATATATTGAAGGAAGTAGTGGATTATTATTTAAACATGGCAGATTTTGCAAAGCTTGTAATAGAAAGTAATTAAATAAGGCAATCTCTATTTATTTTCTAAATGTAATACAGCATTCAAATGATTTTTTACTTAATTTTTTCTTAAATATTTGATATCATGTGTCAATTTGTGTTTTCACAAAATATATTATAGGGGAGAAGGGATTTAATAATGACATCTAAAAAGTATGTATACTTTTTTGGTGAAGGTAAAAAGGAGATGAAGAAGCTCCTTGGGGGAAAGGGAGCAAATCTTTCAGAGATGACCAATATTGGTCTTCCGGTTCCTCCAGGTTTTACTATTTCCACAGAGGTATGCAATCTATATTATGATCTTGGCGAGAGATGGCCCGAGGGTCTGGAGGGACAGATTGAAGAAAATCTTAAAAAACTGGAAGAGAAGATGGAAATGAGTTTTGGGAATAAGGATAATCCTCTTCTGGTCTCGGTCCGTTCGGGGGCTGCCGTATCGATGCCAGGCATGATGGACACTGTCTTAAACCTTGGTTTGAATGATATATCGGTTAAAGGTATTATTGCTAAAACCGGTAATGAAAGATTTGGCTGGGATGCATACAGGAGATTTGTCCAGATGTTTGGGGACGTTGTCATGGGGGTTGAGCATGATGAATTTGAAAAAGCTATACAGGTAAAGAAGGATAGCAAAGGTGTTTCGTTTGACACTGAACTTACTGGCCAGGACCTCAAAGAACTTGTTGATGATTACAAGAAGATAATTAAGGACGTAAAGGGTAAAAGTTTTCCTGAGGATCCCAGGGAACAGCTAAAAATGTCAATAGATGCAGTATTTGGCTCCTGGAACAATAAGAGAGCCACTGCCTATAGAAATCTTAATGATATACCTCATAATATTGGTACAGCAGTAAATGTGCAGACAATGGTATTCGGTAATATGGGACAGACATCAGGGACAGGAGTAGCATTCACAAGGGACCCATCTACAGGTGAGGATCTCCTCTATGGAGAATATTTGATAAATGCCCAGGGGGAAGATGTAGTTGCCGGCATAAGGACGCCTCAACCGATTGCTAAACTGGAAGCAGAAATGCCTGAAAACTTTAAACTTCTTACAGAGATCAGGGATAAGCTTGAAGCCCATTATAAGGATATGCAGGACCTGGAGTTCACAATCCAGGAAAACAAACTCTATATGCTTCAAACCAGGACTGGCAAGAGGACCGCTGCAGCAGCACTGCAGATCGCTGTAGATATGGTCGAACAGGATTTTATAGATATAAAAACAGCCGTTACCAGAGTAGAACCTCAGATGCTTGACCAGCTTCTTCACAAGCAGCTGGACAAGAAGGCAAAAGAAAATGCAGAAGTTCTTGCAAAAGGTCTTCCCGCATCACCTGGAGCGGCCCTTGGTAAGGTCGTATTTAATGCAGATGATGCAGTTGAAGAAGCAAAGAATGGAAATGTAATACTTGTAAGGACAGAAACTTCTCCTGAAGATATACAGGGCATGGCAGCGGCACAGGGAATCCTGACCGCACGTGGCGGTATGACATCGCATGCGGCAGTAGTGGCACGTGGAATGGGGAAATGTTGTGTTGCAGGAGCTGAGGCGATCAAGGTTTTTGAGGATAAGCAGTACTTACAGATAAATGGAACACAGATACAAAAAGGTGAATGGATAACCCTTGATGGTTCGACCGGGGAAGTCTTTATAGGGCAGATACCTGTTGTGGATCCGGAACTTAATGAAAATTTTGAGACCTTTATGAGCTGGGTCAATGATTTTAAGAGACTTGGTATAAGGACGAATGCAGATACTCCAAAAGATTCTGAAGTAGCCCTTAGCTTTGGTGCTGAAGGGATCGGCCTTTGCCGAACTGAGCACATGTTCTTTGAAGGTGAAAGAATAAAATCCGTAAGGAAGATGATAGTATCTTCAAATGAGGATGAAAGAAGAAAAGCGCTGATGGAGCTGCTACCCATGCAGAGGAAAGACTTTTATGAGATATTTAAAGTCATGAAAGGTCTTCCGGTAACCATAAGGCTTCTCGATCCTCCTCTCCATGAGTTCCTTCCAACAGAGGAAGAGGACATAAAAGAAATTGCCACAGAAATGGGGATGACTTTTGATGAACTTAAATCTACAATAGTCTCACTTCACGAGATGAACCCAATGCTCGGTCATAGGGGTTGCAGATTATCGATTACTTATCCTGAGATCGCCGAAATGCAGACAAGAGCAATTTTTGAGGCAGCTGCCGATCTCACCAGGGAGGGATACGATGTACAACCTGAAGTGATGGTCCCCCTTGTAGGCAGTCTAATGGAAATAAAGATACTCAGGGAAAAGATCGTCTCAATTGCTGATAAAGTAATGAATGAGAAAAACCTGAAATTTGCATATAAAATAGGTACCATGATAGAGGTCCCAAGAGCATGTTTGGTAGCGGATAAGATCGCAAGAGAAGCAGAATTTTTCAGTTTTGGTACGAACGATCTCACCCAGATGACTTATGGCTTCTCAAGAGATGATTCAGGAAAGTTCCTTCCGGAATATATTGAACAGGGGATACTCGCCAAAGATCCTTTTGCAACGCTTGATCTTGGCGGAGTAGGAGAGCTGATGAAGATAGGATTTGAAAAGGGAAGAAAGACAAGGGGAAACCTCAAAGTTGGGATATGCGGCGAGCATGGAGGAGATCCAAAGTCTGTCGAGTTCTGTCATAAAATTGGACTGGACTATGTCAGCGCCTCTCCATACAGGGTACCTGTAGCGCGTCTGGCGGCAGCCCAGGCAGCAATAATGGAGGGAAAGGACGAGGAGAATAAGAAGTAGTATAAGATATATAATAAAGGTTGTGACCTTAAAACCAGATTTATATAAAAGTTACTTTAAAATATTCAGGACCCTTTGGATCACAAATATCCTTTAGGGTCCTGTTTTTTTATTAATAATTATATTTTTATTAACGTCACATGCTTCATATGTGATAAAATTATCTATGTTTGGATCAGCCTGGCTGCTCCTTTCCAAAAATGCATATATTGCACATTTATAGTTCTTTAGATTATATAGGAGCCTGTCCGCAGAATAATTAATTATGTCCAGAAGTCTAAAAGAAGGCGAAGTAGAAGAATTAAAATCACATGCTGATATATACAGTGTAGTATCTGGCTATGTGAAACTAAAAAAATCCGGAAAAAGTTATTCCGGCCTATGCCCATTCCACAAGGAGAAGACTCCATCTTTTTCCGTGGACCAGACCAAACAGTTATATCATTGTTTTGGTTGTGGAGAAGGTGGAGATATAATCAGTTTTGTTGAGAAAATTGAAAATATGGACTTTATTGAATCAGTTGAATTCCTGGCAAATAAAGTGGGATATAAACTGAAGTATAATCTTTCAGGAGGTTCAAGGGAATCAGGAAAAGTCCGTAATAGACTATATGATATAAATGAACTGGCAAAAAAATATTATCAATTCATCCTTTTTAACAGTAAGGTAGGAAGAACGCCTCTTGATTACCTTAAGAAAAGAGGATTTACAGAAAAGACCATACAGGAGTTTGAAGTAGGATATAGTATGGATCTCTGGGATAATTTCACAAACTTCATAATGAAGAGGAAATTTAAGCCAAAGGAAGTCATAGATAGCGGATTGGCTATCGAGAGCACCAGGAAGAAAGGTGCCGTATATGACCGGTTCAGGGGAAGGATAATGTTCCCAATCGAGGACATAATAGGAAAACCTATCGGTTTTGGCGGAAGGATCATCACTGAAAAATCAAATACAGCCAGGCAGAGTGCTAAATATATAAATACCCCCGAAACTAAAATATTTTCAAAAAGTAAAAATATTTACCATATCTATCAGGCTAAAAATTTTATAGTGGACATGGATGAAGTATTGATAGTAGAGGGATATACGGATGTAATGGCACTATATCAATCAGGGATCAAGAATGCAGTTGCAAGCCTTGGTACGGCCCTTACCTCTGACCAGATAAAGATCCTTGGAAGGTTTACTAAAAATATTGTACTTGTCTTTGACAGCGACCAGGCAGGGATGAATGCATCACTTAAGGGTATGGAGCGTTTAAGGGAATATAATGAGAGATTGGATCTTTACTTTGAGAGCAATCTCAATATTAGAGTAGCAGTACTTGAAAAAAATTACGATCCTGCAGAATTTATCTTAAAGAAAGGCAAGCAGTTATTTACAGAAAAGATAAGAGATGCCCAGAATATTATTGATTTTACTATCGAAGCCATACTGGGCAGGTATGATACTGGCGATCTCTCGGGAAAGCTAAAAGCAAGTGATAGCCTGATCAATTTTATTTCTACTCTCAGTTCTTCCATCATTCAGGAAGAATGCATAAAAAAAGTGGCTCAAAAGCTGAATTTAAAAGAAAACCTCCTTCTGGAGGAAATGCGGAAAAAAGAAATGGCACAGAGTAGCGATGCAAAGAATTACTGGACCGGTATTGAGGAAGATGGGAACAAGGGGAAAAGAGAAAAGGTGACACCTCTAAAGAAAGTAGAAATAGAGGCTTTAAAACTCATAATAAACGGACAGGGGGAAAAGTTTGATGAACTCCTTGAGCTTACTCCACAGTATTTCAGGTTTGAGGACACGAGAGAGCTTTTTAGTATTTTAAAAGAAGAAATAAAACAATTGGGAGAAGGAAACAAAAAAATAAACTTTCCCATAAAATTTTCGTCCGGGGCTTTAGAAAATATAGAAGTAAGGAAGTTGTTTAATTTTATTCTTTTTAGTGAACTTCATTACAGTGCTGATGGAATAGACCCGGCAAGTTTAGAAATTCTTAATAATTTAAAAAAGATACATCTTTCCGAAGAGATCGAGTATGTCAGGAAGAAGATGCTGGAATATGAGGATGCTAAAAGAGAGTTAAATGATGAAGAGAAAAGCAAGCTTGAACGCAAGAATGATAGTCTCTATCAGAGACTAATAAAACTTGAACAAGAAAAGCAAAAATTGGGTACAATAAACATATAAGAGGAAAATCTTTAATTATTTCTTCAGATTAGGTAAAATATGACGTCTGGTTAAAACTCTTGTAATAATCGATTAAATGTTATTTTTTGAGGTGACCAACAATATGAAAAGAGGATCTGAGTTAAGGCTTGATGAAGTAAAAACTCTTATTACCAGGGGTAAATCTGATGGATTACTTACAATAGAAGAGATCACAGAAACTCTTTCAGAAGTTGATCTGAGTAAAGAACAGGTCGAAAATATTTATGATGTCATTGAGAACCTGGGTATAGAGATAGTCAATGAAGAAGATGAAGATATAGATATAAAGGTACAGGTTAAAAAAACTGAGGAGGGTGCTGTAAAGAAGAGAAAACTTGACCTGACGATCAAGTCTCCTACTAATGACCCTGTCAGGATGTATTTAAAGGAGATAGGCAAGGTAAGGCTCCTTACTGCCTATGAAGAGGTCCAGCTGGCAAAAAGGATCGAAGCCGGTGATATAATTGCAAAAGGGTGCCTGGTAGAAGCAAACCTGAGGCTTGTGGTAAGTATTGCCAAAAAATATGTCGGCAGGGGAATGCTCTTCCTGGACCTTATCCAGGAAGGTAATCTCGGACTTATAAGAGCAGTCGAAAAATTTGATTACATGAAGGGTTATAAATTCTCTACCTATGCAACATGGTGGATAAGGCAAGCCATAACGAGAGCCATTGCGGATCAGGCAAGGACGATCAGGATACCCGTACATATGGTCGAGACCATAAATAAGCTCATCAGGGTTCAAAGACAACTACTGCAAAAATTCGGAAGAGAGCCGACTCCTGAGGAGATAGCAAAGAAAATGCAGCTTACACCTGAGAAAGTGCGGGAGATAATGAAGATATCTCAGGAGCCTGTTTCCCTTGAGACTCCTATTGGGGAAGAAGAAGACAGTCATCTTGGTGATTTTATTGAAGATGCAGAAGTGGAAGCTCCATCTGATGCAGCTTCATTTACAATGCTTCAGGAACAGCTTCATGAAGTGTTAAATACTCTAAATGACAGGGAAAGAAAAGTCATACAGCTCCGCTTCGGACTCCAGGATGGACATCCAAGGACACTGGAAGAAGTCGGAAGGGAATTTGGTGTTACAAGGGAAAGGATAAGGCAAATAGAATCTAAGACTCTTGGTAAACTCCGCCACCCAAACAGGAGCAGTGCTTTAAGGGATTTCCTGGATTATTAATAGATTATTTAGGAACTTTTTCTAATGGCCTATACTCTGGTGTGATAGGACTACTAACTAAATATCTCAGAGTATATTCTAAATTGAAATGGGTCAAATTTTGCTTAAATTTCTGTTTGAAATAAACTGCTAATATATTATAATAGCATATCGTTACCGCTTTGTTCCCCGGTAGCTCAATGGTAGAGCGTTCGGCTGTTAACCGAAATGTTGTAGGTTCGAGTCCTTCCCGGGGAGCCAAATTCGACGATTTGAACTCCAGGTTCTGACTCTTCCCAAACAAGGGGGCACCCTGCGTATTTTTTGCTTTAGCATAATAGGCTATGGTGCTTTTTGAATCTGATAATCTTTGGTCATTGTAATTTCTGGCTAATTATAGGCTAGCAATCCATAAGCAAGTTCCTGCAAATTTCTGTTTATGAAAATAAATCAGAATGTGTTCCTTTTCTAATCAATATAATGTCATTATCAAATAATTGATACATCAGTAACCAATCGAATTGAATATGACATTCTCTGTAGTTAACATAATTACCAGTTAAATTATGGTCATTATTCTTCTCAGATAACTGTGTACTGCTTTCGAGCAATTTCATAATAGATTTTATTCCGCTTAAAATACTACGGGCGTGAGCCCTTAGATGCTTTATCTTTGCCTGATCATTTACAATCCCTATCTCACATTTCACATTAATCTCATCATAATAAAGTTACATAAAATAAATTATAATATTTAATTGAAATAGCTTAAAAGAAATGTTAACATAAAAAAATTATGTGTATATGCCCATAATAATTATTTTGTAAGCAGGGTGGAGATGATAAAAGTATTTTCTCTTCAATGTGTCCGGGGAAGAAATATGATAATCAGTCTATATTACTCCCATAAGGGTAAATAGCCGTAACATTTTAAGATTATTTAACGAAATATATAAAATTAATAAAAAATGCTTGTTCCTATATGTTTTAATTGATTATTTTAGGACAAGCTTCTAGGTAAGATAGGCCTAAAATTAGAATTGGAAACCCATAATTAAAAATTTATTATCTTATTATGAGAGGAGGATATTATGGCTAAGAAAATGGTAATGGCAATTGCAAGTGGTGATCTCGAAAAGTTAACCATAGCGGGGATTGTACTAAGCGGAGCGGTAGCTCAGGATATTGAGGTAAAAATTTTTCTTTTGATCGGAGGAGCTTATGCTTTTAAAAAAGACATTGCGGATAATTTCAAAGAAATAAAAGAATCTCCAGAACTCAATCAACAGTTTATTGAGGGTTTGAAGAATGCAAATGTCCCATATTGGCTTGAATATTTTAAAAAAGCCAAGGAATTTGAAAATGTTGAAATACTCGCCTGTGGAACAGCTGGAAAAATATGGGGAGCAGAGAAATTGGAAGATTTTAACGAAGTTGTTGATGATATTTGTGGAATATCAGAATATATTTCAGCACTTGAAGAATCTGATATGTCAGTTATGATTTAAACTATTAATAATAAGGTTTTAAGAAACCATAGTTAAGGGATTTTTTATTGTTTTCACTTCTATTATAAAGAATTAAATAGAGGAAAAGGTCAAAAGTTATTTTATAGTGCAACATGATACCTAATGGTTCATTCATTGATATAGATTTTAGGGTTAGGATCTTAAATGGAATGATGGAAGTAATTATAATCTTTTATAGAAAAGTATTTTAAAGCTTCATAAAAGTGATAATTTTTTAGAGAGAGAGGTAAGAAAATGACAGAAGATGAATTAAGAGATTTAAAGTCAGATAAATTAATAGATTCCAGAGGTACCTCATGTCCTGGACCTTTGCTTGCTGTGAAAAAATCTATTATAGAGGTGCCCATTAATGGAATTATGGAAGTCTTGTCTTCTGATATCGGAACGAAAAGGGATATTCCGAAATGGTCAGAGAAAATGGGACACGAATATTTAGGTACGATTGAAGAAGCAGGAAATTGGAGAATATTTTTAAAAAGGATGAAGTAAATGGGAAAAACAGCAGATAAAAAAGAGAGTTTTCAACCCAAAATACTGGTCTTCTCAACAAATAATATTTCAGATCCAGGTATTGATTTTGCAGGCAGTTCACATATGCATTATCCAACAACAGTCGATGTTATAAGTGTTCCCTGTTCAAGTGGTATAAAACCTAAATGGATTATGTATGCAGTTGAAAAGGGGTTTGATGGAGTATTTATTGCTGCTGATGGAACTGACTGCACTTATTTGCCTGATTGTACCGCAAGGACAGCAGCAGTTGTAGATGAAGCCCAGAAGTTATTGGAAAAAAATGGTTTTGATCCTAAGAGAGTAAAGATGGCAGCTATTTGTTCAGTCTGTGCCGAACCTTTTGTCAACCATATGAAACAATTTTACAATATGTTAAAAGAGTTAAGTCCTGTAAATGAAAAGGGGGATAAATGAATTATGACGTCCTTATAATCGGTGCAGGAATAGCAGGATTGGAATCATCTTTAAGCCTTGGGGATATGGGATATAAAGTCCTACTGGTTGAGAAAGAATCCAGTATTGGCGGTAAGATGATTTTATTGAGTAAAGTATTTCCGACACTTGATTGTGCCAGTTGTATTTCCACACCTAAAATGGCTGCTGCTTCCCATCATCCCAATGTTGATCTAATGGTTTATAGTGAAGTAAAAGAGATAAGTAAAAATGGCAGCAGGGAATTTAAAGCAAAAATTTACCAGAAACCGGCTTATGTAGATTTTGCACTTTGTACAGGATGTCAGCAATGTGAATTTGCCTGTACAGTTGCTCAACCAGATCAATTTAATTACGATCTTGTTTCCAGGAGAGTTGCCTATATACCTTTTCCGCAGGCACTACCGAAAAAGGCAGTAATAGAAAGAGCTGGCAGTTCACCATGTATTAATGCATGCCCATCCGGGATTAAGGCCCATGGTTATATATCACTCATAAGAACCGGGAAATACGAGGAGGCTTTTGAGTTAGTGCTTGAGGACGACCCTCTTGTCGGAAGCCTTGGCAGGGCTTGTTATGCTCCCTGTGAAGAAGAATGCACCAGATCAGAGCTTGAAGGTCCTGTGGCCATAAGAAGATTAAAAAGATTCATAGCTGACTACTATTATAAAAAATACCCTGACCCCAAATATAGTAAGCCTGAAAAACAAATAGATAAAAATATTGCAGTAATCGGTTCGGGTCCTGCAGGACTATCCTGTGCTTATCATCTTGCAAAAAAAGGTTATAAAGTTAAAATATTCGAGGCTGAAAATAAACCTGGCGGAATGCTTAGATCAGGTATTCCTGCGTATAGACTTCCTAAAGATATTGTAGATAGGGATATCAAAAATGTTACTGCATTAGGTGTTGAGATTGAAACAGGAGTAAAAATAAAGAACATCCAGAAACTTTACGATAAGGGATTTGATGCAATTTTTCTTGCAGCAGGAACGACTGAAACAAGAAAGATGGGAATTGAAGGTGAATCCCTGGAAGGTGTTATTTCCTGTACGGACTTTTTGAAGGATGTGAACTTGGGTAAAGATTTACAGCTTACAGGGAAATCAGTCATTGTAGTAGGCTGTGGTAATGTTGCTATGGATTCCGCAAGAGCTGCTTTAAGACTGGGGGCAGAAAAAGTTTTTATTAAGTACAGGAGAAGCAAAGTAGAGATGCCGGCTTTCAAGTGGGAAGTTAAAGATGCTGAAGATGAAGGCATTGAATTTCATTGTTTGAAGATGCCTGTATGTTTTATTGGAGAAAATGGAAAACTAAAAGAAGTCGAAAGTGTGAATATGAAATTGGGTGAGCCAGATGCTTCCGGAAGAAAGAAACCAATAGTAGTTGAAGGATCGGAACATAAAATTATGGCAGACCTTGTGATTCTCTCAATAGGACTCTTACCCGATATATCTTCTTTTAAAAATGAATTGGAACTCAGCGAAAAAGGTACAATAAAGGTTGACCCTGAAACCTTGCAAACATCAATTCCTTATACTTTTGCCGGTGGAGACATAGTTACAGGACCATCTATGATAGTCAGTGCCTCCGGTCATGGTAAAAAAGCTGCTTTTTATATTGATCTATACCTTAATAATAAAAACCTTAAAGATGCTGAATTCGGATATAAACTTCCTGTTGTGAGTAAGGAAGAAGTCCTGAAAAGACAGAAATCTTATACATATATGGAATCAACTGCTAAAAAAGATCTTCCAGTGGGAGAAAGATTAAAAGGCTTTAATGAAATTGAATCAGGATTATCTGAAGAAGAAGCAAGATATAATGCAAGCAGATGCCTTGATTGCGGTATTTGTTCTGAATGCCATCAGTGCATAGAAGTATGTCCCGCAGATGCTATAGACTTAAATATGAAGGGTAAAGAAGTTGAAGTAGAAGTAAATTCTATAATCCTGGCTACAGGATTCAAAATGTTTAACCCCGAAGTCAAAAAAGAATATCGATTTAATAAATCAAAAAATGTTATAACTGCGATGCAAATGGACAGGCTGCTTTCTCCAACAAGACCTTATAATACTATTCTAAGACCTTCAGATGGAAAAATTCCTGATAATATTGCTTATGTTCTATGTGCCGGTTCAAGGGACCACACTGTTGATAATCGACTTTGCTCCAGAGTATGCTGTATGTACTCCATTAAGCAGGCACAGCTTCTGATGGGGAGCCTGCCGCTGGCTGATATAACGATTTATTATATTGACATAAGAGCTTTCAGTAAAGGATATGAAGAGTTTTATCAGCAGACCAGGGCAATGGGTACCAATTTTATCAAAGGGAAAGTAGCCAAGATAGAAGAAAAAGGGAACAATAACCTCATAGTTCATTATGAGGATATTAATAATGGCGGTGTTAAGAAGCAATCTGAGCACGATCTTGTTGTCTTATCTGTAGGGCTACTGCCCAATCTAGATGCTTTTGACTTCTTTGAAAATGGAATATTGGAAGCTGATGAATTTTCTTATATTAATGAAGTAGATGAGGATATAAATCCTGGCAGGACCAACCTTGAGGGGATCTTTGTTGCTGGTTCAGCTTCTGCTGCAAAAGATATCCCTGATACTATTTTGCATTCAGATGCTGCTGCCATACAGGCAGCTGCATATATTGAGAAAGTAGGGAAGAAAAATGAGCAATAGAAGGTTAGGTGTATATATCTGTCATTGCGGTGGTAATATTTCTGATTATGTTGATGTTGACAGGATTAAAGATGCAATTAAGGATGAACCTGATGTTATTGAAACTAAAACTACTATGTTCACCTGTTCGGATGCTTCACAACAGGAAATAATAAATGACATAAAAGAAAAGAATCTGGACGGGATCGTTGTTGCCTCGTGTTCACCTAAACTTCATCTCTTTACATTCAGGGATGTAGCAAAAAGAGCAGGATTAAATCAGTATCAATATATTCAGGTAAATCTGAGGGAGCAGGATTCCTGGGCACATACAGATGATAAAGAAGGAGCCACAAAAAAAGGCATAAGGCTTTTAAGAAATGGAATAGCAAAGGCGCGTCTTACTGAGCCTCTGAATCCCATGAAAGTTGAAACTGTCCCGCGCGTATTGGTAGTAGGTGCTGGAATCGCTGGACTTAGGGCTGCCATAGGATTATCGGACCTGGGAATAGAAGTGCATATTATTGAAAGAAGTCCTGCAGCCGGGGGCTGGATGATCAAATTTGAGAAAATCTATCCCCATAATAGAAACGGCAAAAAAATAGTGGAAAATTTTATCACTGAAATAAAAAAAAGAGATAATATTTTTCTATATACCAATACCGAGATTGTTGAAAAGTCAGGTAGTTTGGGTAATTTTAGCATAAAGTTGAAAACAAGGGACAAAGATGAATTATCGATCAATGTAGGTTCAATCATTGTTGCTACAGGTTTTAATGCCTATCAACCACAAACTGGTGAATTTGGTTATGGGATCGATAATGTGATCACCTTGCCAGAATTTAAAGAATTAATCGATAAATCAAATGGAAAAATCATCTATAATAATAGGGAAATAAATAATATTGTTTATATCTATTGTGTAGGCAGCAGACAGCAGCCTTCAACTGAAAATGCAAATAAATATTGTTCATCTTATTGTTGCAATGCAGTAATTCATTCCAGTATTCTGGTTTCAGAAATTAACCCAAAGATCCATCAGTTTCATCTTTATAGGGATATAAGGACATATGGAAAATATGAAATCCTCTATGAAGAAGCCTGTAAAAAGGGTTCGGTTTTTATTGAATACAATGAAGACAATCTGCCGATTATAGAAAAATCAGACGGTAAAGTTAAGGTTTTAGTAAAAGATATGCTGACTGCAGGTGAGGAACTGGAAATTAATACCGATCTTGTTGTTCTGGTTACTGGAATGGTTCCCAGGGAAAACAAAAAACTTATTGATGTTTTGAAGCTACCGGTTGGACTGGATAAATTCTTCAATGAAATTCATCCAAAACTAAGACCCGTTGAGACGGTTGTTGATGGAGTTTTTATTTGTGGGACTTCTCAGAGTCCTAAAAATTCAAGTGAGTCGGTTGCTTCTGCACTGGCAGCGGCAGCTAAAAGTGCTTCATTATTAATGAAAGGCTATGTTGAGCTTGAACCAGTAGTTGCAACTATCTATCCTGATTTATGCAGCTGGTGCGGGCTATGTTTGGAGGTATGCCCTTATGATGCAATTACCAGGGAGAAATACGCCGATAAAGAAATCGCGGTTGTAAGTAACATATTGTGCAAAGGTTGCGGAGCATGTGTGCCTGTTTGTCCTTATGATGCGGTTGATTTGAAATATTATACTGACCATCAGGTCAAAGCCATGATAGATGCTCTGGCCCAGGAGGTGTAGAAATGGAACAAGAAAATAAGGAACTCCGGGAAATTTTGATGGAGGAAATAATTATGAGAGATAAAATAATCGAAATAATGCAAAAAGGGCCTGCAACCATTCCTGAAATAGCAAAAGCCACTAATAAACCGACTGACCATGTTATGTTTTGGATGATGGCCATGAGAAAATATGGATTTATTGTTGAAACCGAGCAAATAACTGAGGATGATTATTATAAATATGAATTAATTGAGAAGGAGGATTAATGGCAGCTACCGTGAATCCTGATTTTGTTGATAAATTAAAAAAACTTGGCGCTTTTGATCTGCAAGCGTGTTATAATTGCGGTAACTGCACAGCTATTTGTCCGCTCTCAACAGAGGATAATTCCTTTCCAAGAAAAATGATCAGATATACGCTTCTGGGATTAGAAGGAAAAATTGTTAAAAGTCCTGACCCATGGCTTTGTTATTACTGTGGAGAATGCTCTGATACCTGTCCCCGTGAAGCGGATCCCGCAGCTTTAATGATGGCTTCAAGAAGATTTGTCATTAGAAAATATTCTATTGGTAGAATAGCCGACTGGTTTTATTCCGGTCTAAATTCAACAATTGCATGGATAATATTAAGCTTGATAGCAATAATTGGTATTTTTTTCTTTAAAGAGAAAACCCCCAATTATTCTGAAGTAGATTTTATGTCATTTATCTCACCCGACTTGCTGCATTATGCAGGAATGGCCCTGGGAATAATTGTCATATTTTTTATTATTACAAATATCTATATTATGGTTAAAAGTATTGCTTTGAAAAAGAAGAAGGTTAAGTTCAAATTATTAATAAAAAAATTTTGGAATGTTCTGGTAGATGAGATCATTATACAAAAAAAATTCAGAGAATGTGAAAATGGTTCAAGATATATCCCACACTTATCTTTATTTTACGGGTTTATCGGTCTGCTTATGGCTACTATTTCTGCTCTTCTTATTTATTTTATTGCTCCTGCTCAAACTGAGTGGAAAATAATCCCAAAATTATTAGGGATCATCTCTGGAATAGCACTAATATATGGTTCAGGATATTATATTTATATAAGAGCTGCTAAAAAAGACACTTATTCTAAATACTCGCATCACACAGATTGGATTTTCCTCCTATTGATGTTTTCTGCAGGATTATCAGGTTTTTTCATGGACATCTTCAAGCTTTTTAATCTTCCAATGGTAGCTTATATTGCTTTTGCGGTACATCTAATAATTGTTTTTAATCTATTGATCACCGCACCTTTTACTAAATTTGCACATGCCTTATACAGGCCCATTGCTATATTGTTGTCAAATCTTTATAAAGATGGGTAATAGATGGATTTTTCATCATCAAGGGTAATATAAAGATTATATAGATCCTCTTAGGTTCCATAAAAAAACTATTGATCACATTAAAAAAGTACTCCTGCAATATCTTATGCGTGTGCCCGGTATGGATGCTTGCTAATCGGTGAAAGTCCGATACGGCGATAATACTTATAATAAAATGATTTATTATACTGATCTATGGTCTACGAAAAATTATTAAAATCAGTGCATTTAGAGCTGTATTTAATAATTTAATTCATTAGTATTACAATTGTGGTTAATTATATATAAAACAAGTTTAAATCTTAATTAAACCACAATCCGAAAACCATCATCTTGCCATCTATTTTCTGAAAGGTTATTTCTAATTCCACATCTTTCATAGAATCAAAGTCTATTGTATAGTTAGCAGTTGTTAAACCATTTTCGGTTTCGAAACCAGTGAAATTTTTTGAATCTGGAACGTAATCACCAACCTGGCCATTTACTGCTGCCAAGAAATCCGCAAATGAATCTTCCGGAAGTTCGCTCTTCATGGCATCATCAAAATCTTTAGAAAAGCTTGCATAATCTCCATTGTTCATGGCAATAAGAATATTCTCTGTTGCCGGGTCAGCATATGCTGCGACTTTTCCGCAACCTGCAAATACGGGAATTGCTGCCAGTATGAGTACCATAATTGTAATAATTGAGATCAGTTTTATCTTTCTCATCTGTATCCTCCTGTTAAAAATTTTATTAAATATACAATAAATGTACTGATAACGTCAAGTAGTTTCAACTAAGTCCAGACGATCTATTGACTTATATTTTCTCAGGTACTGTATAATATATATTGAGACGAAGTTTGTTCCCGTCTATAATATTCAAATCATCAGAAAGAACAGGAGCTAATATGATATTTATACAGATTGAATCCGGAGGCGACCGGAATTATGCATATCTTATTGCATCTGAAGAGACAATGGAAGCTGCACTCGTAGATCCTTCCCCGGATTCCTTAAAAGTTATAAATATGGTAAAGGAAGAAGGGGTAGATATAAAATATATTATTAATACCCATTCACATTATGACCATTCCGCAGGAAATGATAAATTTGGCGGAACTGAAAAAGGTAAATCAATAAAATTTATCAATTGTGGGAGTGATGCTGTAATAAAAGATGGTGAAACTTTAGAACTTGGGGAGCTTATCCTTGAATTCATACATACCCCGGGGCATACAGAGGATTCTATCTGTATAAAAGTAGAAGATAAACTGGTCACAGGGGATACACTTTTCGTGGGAAAAGTGGGCGGTACTTATAGTGAAGAAGATGCAAAAATAGAATTTGAGAGCTTAAAAAGACTCATGATCTTTCCTCCAGATACTGAGGTTTGGCCCGGTCATAATTATGGAGAAAAGCCATCATCCACGATTGGATTTGAGCTTAAAAACAATCCTTTTATAAAAAGACTTGATGACTTTAGTGACTTCTTATGGTTAAAACAAAACTGGCCCCGGTATAAAAGTGAACATGGGATAAAGTAATTTCTTAAAAATTTTTTCTATGATAAAATACTAATTATCGATTATGTGTATGGATTTTGAAGTTTATGCCTTGCTTTATTTTTGTATTATTTGATAATTCAAATAAGATTTACTTTTTTAGAAAAACCTGATATATTCATAAATTATGAGCATATGCCCATAAAAGATGTATGTTTTGTCTATTTTTATTGATTTTAAAGCATAGAGAGGAAAGTAATGAGAGAGTATGATGTGGCAATAATAGGTGGAAGTGCAGCTGGATTAACAGCTGGGATAACCGCAAAAAGATTTTATCCCGATAAAAAAGTATTAATCATCAGAAAAGAAGAAAATGTATTGATCCCCTGCGGAATACCATATATCTATGGTACTGTGGGTTCTACTTCAAAAGATGTAATCCCTGATACAGTGCTTGAAAAAAACGGTATTGATCTTCTGGTAGGAGAAGTATCAGTAATAAAGAAGGATGAAAAAACTATAGAGACCGAAAATGGTGAAGAGGTCAAATATGATAAACTTATAATTGCTTCAGGTTCGGATCCGGTGATGCCTCCGATAAATGGTTCAGATAAAGATAATGTCTTTATTGTAAAAAAGGATGAGAAATATCTGAATTCTCTATTAAAAGAAGTAGATAAAGCAAAAGACATGGTAATAATTGGCGGCGGTTTCATTGGTATGGAGTTTGCTGATGAGTGTAAAAAGAATAGAGATATAAACATATCAGTTGTGGAGATGTTACCTCATTGTCTGATGGTTGTTTTTGATGAAGAGTTCTGTAAACAGGGAGAAGAATTAATAATTGAAAAAGGTGTCAATTTAATAACAAATGAAAAGGTTGAAGAAATAGCGGGAAATGGGAAGGTAAAATCAGTAAAATTATCGAATGGTAATAATATAAAAGCAGATATTGTTCTTATAGGCATTGGGGCAAGACCGAATATTAAGATAGCTAAAGATGCAGGGATCGAGATCAATAAAAAAGGATCAATAAAAGTAGATAGATACATGAAGACCAATGATAAAAATATTTTTGCTTGTGGAGATTGTTGCGAAAAGTTCTCATTTTTTGATAAAAAATCATTAAATTTAATGCTGGCGTCTATAGCCACTAATGAAGCAAGAATAGCAGGTGCTAATCTATTTGAGATAAATAGATCCAATGAAGGTGTGATAGGGACTTATTCAACAGTCATAGGGGGAATAGCACTGGCAAGATCAGGTCTTTCTTTCTGTGAAGCAATAGAGAAGGGTTATGATATTATTACAGGACAGGCTGAAGGTACTAACTGCCATCCAGGAGGTATGCCGGGCAGTTGCAATTTGAAGGTAAAACTTATATTTGAAAAAGGTACAGGTATCATAATTGGAGGACAGTTAATAGGTGCAAAATCTGGTGGAGAGCTGATAAATCTAATAAGCGGATGCATATATAAAAAAATGACTGCAAATGATATAGCTACTTTTCAGATGGGCACGC
The DNA here is from genome assembly GCA_964556035.1 of uncultured Actinomycetota bacterium. GTDB lineage: Bacteria > Actinomycetota > Humimicrobiia > Humimicrobiales > Humimicrobiaceae > M55B120. Next base: position 3,576 of record CAZKVA010000006.1, on the reverse strand, counting down.
ACCCTGCTTTAACTGCTTCACCGATTGCATACCAGATAAGCAATGCGGCTGAAATGGCTGTAAAAAAGATGAGGGAATAAATATATTAAACTAAAGTGCATGACTAAGCATATGATTTTATAAAAACATATAAAGGAGGAGCTATGCCAAGAGGAGACGGAACGGGTCCTGCCGGGGGTCAAGGTCCAGGGACTGGAAGAGGCTTAGGCAGAAGTGGAAATAGAGGGGGAATGGGAGGCTTTGCTGCAGGTCCTGCAGGAAAATGTGTATGTCCGTCCTGTGGGGAAAAAATAGAACATCAAACAGGAGTTCCCTGTTATGAAAGAAAGTGTCCAAAGTGTGGAACAATGATGACAAGGGAAGTGTAATGGCAGCTGGAACTGAATTTTATGGACCAGTAAGAGTTTTAGCATTATGAAACTTCATCTTGAATGTGTTCCATGCTTTATAAGACAGACGCTAGAAGCAGCGCAAATGGTTACAGATGATAAAGGGATATTGGAAAAAATCCTTAAGGAGGCTTTGGTAGCAGCCGCAAAATTTGATATGGAAGGTAATAGCCTTTTAACCTATTTTATGATTAAAGAAAGCATCAAGGATATAATGCCATCTGTCAATCCATATGAAAAGATAAAAAAGAAGTTTAATAATATATGTCTTGAACTTATAGATGAATTTAAAAAGATGATAGAGGGTTTTGATGATACATTTGAGGGATATCTCAGGATGGCGCTTGCAGGAAATATTATTGATTCTGGACCGAACATCAGGTTAAATAGAGAAATAATAATAAAAACTGTTAAGGAGTCCCTGTCGCAGAATATTGATCCTGAAAAGATCATGCAGCTTAAGGAAAATATCTATAATGCAAAGAAAATCTTATATATCGGGGATAATGCAGGTGAGATCGTACTGGATAGATTATTCATTGAGAACCTTCCGACTGAAAAAATAACTTTTGCGGTACGGGGTGGACCAGCCTTAAATGATGCAACAATGGAAGATGCCGTGATGACTGGAATGACTGATATTGTAGATGTTATAGATACAGGCCTTGATATGCCAGCAGCTATTATAGAACTTTGTTCAAAGAAATTCATAAAAGAATATACAGATTCTGATCTTATAATCTCAAAAGGCCAGGGTAATTATGAAGCTCTGAGTGATGAAAGGAAAAATATATTTTTCCTGCTAAAGATAAAATGTCCTGTCATTGTAGAGAGTTTTAATTATAAATATAAACTGGGAGATATAGTTGTAGACTGCTAAACCATAACAAAAATAAAATTTGACGAAAAAATATATAGAAATTATACTCAAGATTCTCTTTGGTTTAATGATATTTTGCTAGGAGCGAAGATTTTACCATTACCTCTTTAAAAAAATATTGTCAAGCATAGGGAATAAGGGTTTTTTCTTAGTACTTATTTTATCAATTTCATCAGATAACGCGCACTTAAATATCCAGCAAAAACCAGTATGATGTATGATTATTTAGTTCCGCTATCGTATTTCCAAATAAATTCCTTAAACTCATAATATTTCTTAAATCCAAGTTTGCGGTAAAGATTATAACCCATATCAGATGCCTGGAGGACGCCGATATTGTAGCCAAGGGACTGTGAGAAATTAAATGCATGCGCGACCATAAAAGCACCTACTCCCTTCTTCCTCCAGTCTGGTACTGTAGTAACATTATCCAATCCTGCAGCTTCTGAACCCATAAAAATAGCAGAGGTAGCAACAGCTTCACCATATACAATTCCTGTAAATCTTACCCATGGCAGGGTCCTGCCACATCCAAGGGATTTCTCAAATTCATATATGCTAGAAAAGTTTTTACAATTTTCATCAAAACCCTTAAGACAGGCATGGACCCACCTCTCAAGTTTTTTACTATTATCGACTAATTCTATCTCAAAACCATTAATATGCTTGAGATCGTTTTTTATATCCTTGATTTCAATTGCCATACTCATCATATGGTCATCATATTTAAAACTATTTTTTTCCAGGAGGGCACCGATACTATGCGGTTTAGAAGATGGACCCACAAGCCATAGGAGGGATGTTTTTTTTGATCTTCCGTATTTGATAAAATCCTTGATCTGCTTTTCAAGGTTTTTAGAGTCAAAATCGTAAAAGATAACACAATTAAAAAAAGGAAGGGAGATATGGGAAAGAAACTTTATGATATTTTTATTATCAATAAGTCTGACCCTGCGGGAGCTTCCATAAAATCTTATTTGTTCAAAGAGGTTCTTTTCTATTAGTTTTATTATTTCATCATCTGGAAGCTTTTTTATCGATCCTAGCATCTGATCCTCATATCTGGTACTTTCATTTCTGCTCCCACATAATAAGACTTTTAGGTTCCTTAACGTATAATTGATTATTAATTATCTGACTATAAAAGGTATGGCAATGGCAATTGCACCAATAAAGACAACGGTCAGGATAAACAGATTATACCTGGTATTATAATTTACAAGCAGAGACTTGTCATAATAACCAGATACTTTCTGGTCCTCATACATCTTTACGAGACCGCCGATTAGTTTGCCGCGGGTTTGTTTTCCCTTCAACAGGCCGATTATGACTATGGTATTTACAACTATTAACAGCGCAACGACTATAAACATTACAACAAATAAATCAACTTCATCCCTGGAGTTTCCAGCCATGGCTGAGTTTATGCCAAGAGCAATCAGGTTTAGAAAAATTGCTGTAATGATGAATATGATATCGGTGCGTGTATTTTGATGAAGCTCTGCAATAATGTGTTTATGGACATGTTCGATCATTTTAGGCCTCCTTCTACTGAATTATAATTTTTAATGATATTTAAAGAACAAAAGCATTATAACAATTTACATCTTTAATATGTATAGAGGCTTTTAAAAAATGTCTCAATATATTTCCCAGAAAATATAAATTATCGTAGAATATAATAATATTGTCATAAGGGCATGGATGATCGATTTTTATAAAAATTAATTGTTTGGTCAATTATTGCAAGCAAGGAGTAGGTTTGGAAGTTGAGAGAAAAAAATATTGGCTTCTATTATACGGACTTATAATAGGCATCGTATTTGATATCCTTTTTTATAATAAAACCCTGGGGATATCTTACCCTATTTTCATATTCATTGTCATAGCAGTTCTTGCCTTGATCTTTCTGAAAACCTATAGCAGCCTGGAAAAGAAAGCCTGGATATGGGTGGTACCTGTGATACTTCTATCCATTACATTTTCCATTTATTCCAATCAAATATTAAAGATCTTTAATTTTATAATCATCCCATATCTTGTGATCATGCTTGCTTCTTGTGTGTCAAAACTAAATAGGGCTGACTGGGCTGATCTGAGGCTTCTGGCAGATTTTTTCAAGAGGATATTTGTTCCACTAAGGTATATTCATATGCCTTTCATTACATTTTTTACGATGACCGAAGGGAAAGAAGGTAAAAGGGGAAGGTTGGCTACAAGGGTTGCCCTGGGTTTGATAATATCAATACCCCTACTCGCTGTGATAGTATGGCTTCTTTCATCTGCTGATATTATCTTCAAAGATAT